>NZ_CALLUR010000015.1:0-10261 GCF_938010445.1 uncultured Thermus sp. | reverse complement strand
ACCCGTAGCTGGGCGGCGGGGAGCCACTTGACGTTTACAAAACGGCCCCGCCCAGCACGGCCTTGGCGGAGCCTCTGAAAGGCGCGATCGCCCTTTAGGGAAAGGAGTCTGCCCCCCTTAGGGGGGGCAGGCCTTAGGCGTTCACCCTGGGGGTGAGGCGCCAGCGGCCCTTCTGCCTTCTCCGCTTCAACACCTTCCTGCCGCCTGGGGTCCGCATGCGGGCCCGGAAGCCGTGGGTCTTGGCCCGTTTCCTCCGGTTGGGTTGCCAGGTCCTTTTCATCCATTGCCCTCCTTTGGGGCCTTGGCCCCCAATACCCTAAAGAGTGTAGCATAAGGAGGGCGGTAGAAGGTCTAACGGTTTTTTACACCTTGGCAAGAGAGCGTTGACATGGGCTGGGGTTCCCCTTATACTTCCCCCCAAACGGTTGTTAGGGAGGATCTCCGTGGCCCAGCTTGAGGTGGAAAACGTCACCCTAACCTTCGGCGGCGTGGCCGCCCTTGCCTCGGTTTCCTTGGCGGTGGAGAAGGGGGAGCTGGTCTCCGTCATCGGTCCCAACGGGGCGGGGAAGACCAGCCTCCTAAACTGCATCTCGGGGTTTTACCACCCCCAGCGAGGACGGATCCTCTTTGAGGGACAGGAGATCACCCGCTCAAGCCCCCACGAGGTCACCCGGAAGGGCATCGCCCGGGCTTTCCAAAACATTGAGCTCTTCTCTGGCCTTACCGTGTTGGAAAACCTCATGCTGGCCCGGCACACCTACCTAGGCTACAACCTGTTCCAGGCAGGGGTTTTTTATGGGAAGGCCCTGGATAAGGAGGTGGAAAACCGCCGGATGGTGGAGGAGGTCATTGACTTCATGGAGCTGGAGCCTTACCGCAAGGCCCTGGTGGGCAACCTTCCTTATGGGGTCAGGAAGCGGGTGGAGGTGGCCCGGGCCCTTTCCCTCTCCCCCAAGCTCCTCCTTCTGGACGAGCCCATGGCGGGGATGACCCTGGAGGAAAAGGAGGACATGGTGCGCTTCATCCTGGAGATCCGGGCCCAAGGCACCACGGTAATCCTCATTGAGCACGACTTGGGCGTGGTCATGGACATCTCCGACCGGGTCTACGTGCTGGACTTCGGCCAGGTGATCGCCGAAGGACCTCCCGAGGAGGTGGCCAGGAATCCCCGGGTGCAGGAGGCCTACCTGGGGGTGGGAGCATGAAGGCCCTGAGGCCCTCCTACGAGATGAAGCGCTACACCCTGCCCCAGCTTCTGCGCCTGAGGGCGGAGGAGGAGGGGGACCGGGTGGCCTTGAGGGAAAAGGACTACGGTATCTGGAATGAGATCACCTATGCCGAGTATTATGAAAAGGTTCTTCTCTTCGCCCACGGCCTTCTGGACCTGGGGTTCCAACCCGGGGAGAGGCTGGCCATCATCGCCGACAACATCCCGGAGTGGCTCTATGCGGAGCTTGGGGCCCAGGCGGTGAGGGGGATCAGCGTGGGGGTCTACCAAAGTAGCCTTCCCCCGGAGATCGCCTACATGCTGGACTACACCGGGGCCAGCTTCGTGCTGGCCGAGGACCAGGAGCAGGTGGACAAGCTCTACGAGATCCGCAGCGAAATCCCCAAGGTCCGCCACGTGATCTACGAGGACCCCAAGGGCATGCGGGGCTACCGGGACCCCTGGCTCCTTTCCTTTTCGGAGGTGCTGGAGCGGGGCCGGGAACACCGGAGGAGGTATCCGGATGCGGTGGAGCGGTTGCTCCTCGAGGCCAGCCCCGAGGAGGTCTGCCACCTTTCCTCCACCTCCGGCACCACGGGAAGGCCCAAGGCGGCCATGCTCCGCCACCGCAACCTCATCCACATGGGGGTGGCCCTGCAGGAGGTGGATCCCCTTTTGCCCACGGACGATTACCTCTCCTTCCTACCCTTGGCCTGGATCGGGGAGCAGATGATGTCGGTGGCCATGGCCCTCACCGGGGGCTTTGCCGTCAACTTCCCGGAGGCGGTAGAAACCGCCATGCAGGACCTTAAGGAGATCGGCCCCCACGTGATGTTCAGCCCGCCCAGGGTCTGGGAGGCCATCCAGAGCAACATCTGGGTGCGCATGTCGGAGAGCTACGCCTTCAACCGTTTCGTCTACGAGAAACTCCTTAAGATCGGCTACCGGGCGGCGGAGTACCGCATGCGGGGGAAACCCATGCCCCTGGGGCTTGGCCTGGCCTACTGGGTGGCGGACCAGGTGCTCTTTAAGCCCTTAAGGGACCAGTTGGGCTTCTTGCGCCTGAGGCGGGCCTATACCGGGGGTGCCGCCTTGGGCCCCGATGTCTTCCGCTTCTTCCACGCCATCGGGGTTAACCTGAAGCAGATCTACGGCCAGACGGAGATCATCGGCATCGCCTTCGTCCACCGGGATGGGGATGTGCGCCACGATACCGTGGGCCTGCCCATTCCCGGCACCGAGGTGCGCATCAGCGAGGAGGGGGAGATCCTCTGCCGCTCCGATGCCGTCTGCGCCGGGTACTGGGAACGCCCCGAGGCCACGGCGGAGACCTTCCGGGACGGCTGGCTGCACACGGGGGATGCCGGCTACCTTACCGAGGATGGGCACCTGGTGGTGATTGACCGGCTTTCCGACGTCATGCGCACGGAAAGGGGGACGGTCTTCAGCCCGCAGTTCGTGGAGAACAAGCTGAAGTTCTCCCCTTATATCAAGGAGGCGGTGGTCTTCGGCGACCGCAAGCCCTACCTGGCGGCCTTCATCAACATCGATCCCCAGACGGTGGGCAAGTGGGCGGAGGACCGGGGGCTGGCCTACACCACCTATCTGGACCTTTCCCTAAAGCCGGAGGTGGCGGAGCTCATCCGCCAGGAGGTGGAAAAGGTGAATCGGGAGTTGCCCGAGGACCTCAAAATCCGCCGTTTTGTCCTGCTCTATAAGCTCTTGGACGCCGACGACGAGGAGCTGACCCGCACGGGCAAGGTGCGCCGGGGCCTCATCGCCAAGAGGTACGCCCCCTTGGTGGAGGCCTTGTACTCCCCCCTCGAGGCGGTGGAGGTGGAGGCGGAATACCGCTACCAGGACGGGACCGTCCAGCGGGTGCGGGCCCGGGTGCCGGTTTTGCACCTGCGGGAGGAGGTGGCGGCGTGAGCTTTTTCCTGCAACTTCTCTTTTCCGGGATTGTGCTGGGCTTGGTCTACGCCCTGGCGGCCCTGGGCTTCGTCCTCATCTACAAGGCCAGCCGGGTGGTGAACTTTGCCCAAGGCCAGTTCATCGCCATCGGGGCCTTTTTGGCCTACTGGGCCATGGTGTCCCTGGGGGCTCCTTTCCTATTGGCCGCGGCCTTGGCCTTAGGCCTCACTGCCCTCCTGGGTTTTGGCGTGGAGCGGGTTTTCCTGAAACGCATGGTGGGCCAGCCCATCATCGCGGTCATCATGGCCACCATCGGCCTGGCCTCCTTGCTGGACGGCCTGATTCACCTCACCCCTTATGGGGCGGGAAACTTTAGCTATCCCAGTTTCCTACCCGCTGGGGGGGTGACGCTTCTGGGGGTGCAGATCTCCTATGCCCAGCTTTTGGCCGTGGGCTTCACCCTGCTCTTTCTCCTGGCCTTCACCTGGTTCTTCCAGCGTTCCACCCTGGGGGTGGCCATGCGCAGCGTGGCCGACGACCAGATGGCGGCCATGAGCCTCGGGGTTTCCGTGGAAAGGGTCTTCGCCCTGGCCTGGGCGGCGGCGGGGCTTACGGCGGCGGCCGCGGGCCTGGTGGTGGGGACCATCTCCGGCCTCAACCTGGACGCCTTGGTGCACATCGGCCTGCGGGTTTTCCCGGTGGTGATCCTGGGGGGGCTGGACTCCATCCCGGGGGCGGTGGTGGCGGGGATTCTGATAGGGGTGTTGGAGAACCTGGCGGCGGGGTTCCTGGACCCCTATGTCCCGGGCGGGGGTACCCGGGACGTCTTCCCCTTCCTGGCGCTCCTTTTGGTCCTTTGGTTTAAGCCCCATGGCCTTTTCGGCACGGAGGAGATTGAGCGCGTATGAGAAACCCTTGGGCCCAGACGGGAAACTACCGCACCTCTTACCGGCAGGACACCAGCATCTTCGCCACCCACCGGGAGCTGGTTTCCTTGCTGCTCTTCCTGGGTTTTCTCCTGGTTCTCCCCCAGTTCCTCTCCCGAACCCAGGTCTTCATCCTGGACCTGATCCTGGTGTACAGCATCGCGGTCTTGGGGCTTAACATCACCACGGGCTACGCCGGCCTCATCAACATCGGCCAGGCGGCCTTCATGGGGGTGGGGGCCTACACGGCGGCGCTTCTGGCCCCCCAGGGGCTTCCCTTTTGGTTGGTGGTTCCCCTAGGGGGTCTGGTAGCGGCCTTCTTCGGCTTCCTGGTGGGGATCCCTAGCCTGCGGGTCAAGCACCTTTACCTGGCCCTGGCCACCTTAGCCTTCCAGGTGGTCTTTGAGTGGACCGTGGGGCACCTGCCCCTTCTGAAGCAGGGCGGGGCCATGGATATGCCCCGGGCCAGCTTCCTGGGGTATGAGGCGGGTTTTCGCAACCACTTTCACTTTTGGTACTACGTCGCCTTGGCCATCTTGGTGATCCTGGCCCTCTTCTTCCGCAACCTGCTTCGCACCCGCTACGGGAGGGCTTTGGTGGCGGTGCGGGATAACGACCGGGCCGCGGACGCCATGGGCATGGACCCGGGCCGCACCAAGCTCTTCGCCTTTGCCCTGGGCGCTTTTTACGCTGGGGTGGCGGGGGTGCTCTACGCCTACCTTTCCCGGGCCGTGGTCATAGAGGACTATACCTTTGCGGTTTCCATCAAGCTTTTGGCCATGGCCATCGTGGGGGGATTGGGTACCCTGGTGGGGAGTTTCCTGGGGCCGGCTTTCCTGGAGCTTCTGGACGTGAACATGGAGGCGCTTTCCAACCTCATCAAGGCCCTGGGGTTCAGCGTGGCGGGGGTGGACGTGGCCAGCGCCCTCAGGCCCTTGGCCTTTGGCCTCATCATCGTCCTCTTCCTCATGTTTGAGCCCAGGGGGCTTTACAACTGGTGGCGCCTGGTGCGAAGCTACTTCCGCACCTGGCCCTTCAAGTACTAGGCAACCCCCCCTTATGGGGTTGGCAATGGGAGGTGAGCGAGATGCGAAAGGTTTGGTTGGGTCTTGTAGCCATGGCGGGGCTGGCCTTGGGCCAGCAGCAGGTGACCATCCTGTGGTCGGGGGCCATCACCGGTCCCACCTCGGATGCGGGGGCGCCTTATGCCGCGGGGGTAGAGGACTACTGTAAGTACGCCAATGAAAGAAAGCTCATCCCGGGGGTGGTGCTGAACTGCCTGGTACGGGACGACCAGTACAACAACGCCAACACCCAGCGCTTCTTTGAGGAGGCCCTGGACCGTTTCAAGATCCCGGTTTTCCTCTCCTACGCCACCGGGGCCAACCTGCAGCTGAAGTCCTTGATCCAAGAGGTAAAGGTCCCCACCATTCCCGCCTCCATGCACGTGGAGCTCATTGACCCCCCCAACAACGAGTACTTCTTCATCCCCACCACCACCTACTCCGAGCAGGTGGTGGCCCTTTTGGAGTACATCGCCAAGCAGAAGAAGGGGGCCAAGGTGGCCCTAGTGGTCCACCCCTCGCCCTTTGGCCGGGCCCCGGTGGCCGATGCCCGCAAGGCGGCGGCCCAGCTTGGCCTGCAGATCGTGGACGTGCAGGAGGTGGGGGCGGGGAACCTGGACAACACCGCCCTCCTCAAGCGCTTTGAAGCGGCAGGGGTGGAGTTCATCGTGCACCAGAATGTGGCCGGGCCGGTGGCCAACATCCTTAAGGATGCCAAGCGCCTGGGGCTGGACAAGAAGATCAAGCAGCTTGGGGCCCACTACACGGGCGGCCCTGACCTCATCAACCTGGCGGGGGATGCGGCGGAGGGGTTCTTGTGGGCCACTAGCTTCTACATGTACCACGAGGACACCCCGGGTATCCGTTTGCAGAAGGAGCTGGGGGAGAAGTACAAGCGTTCCCAGGCCATCGTGGAGAGCGTGAACTACACCAACGGCATGCTGGCCACCGCCATCGCGGTGGAAGCCATGCGCCGGGCCCAGGAGCGGTTCAAGCGCATCACCGGGGAGACGGTTTACCAAGCCCTCATTGGCATGAACGGCCCCAACGCCTTTAAGCCGGGCTTTGCCGTTTCCACCAAGCAGGGCATTGAGATTGACTTCACCAAGACGGAGCGTACTGGGGCGGAGGGCTTGAGGATCCTCGAGGCCAAGGGCGGCCGCTTTGTCCCCATCACCGAGCCCTTCACCTCGGCCCTCTTCCGCAAGGTGCACTACGGCAAGTAGTCCGTTAGGCCCGGGGGGCAACCCCCGGGCATTCCTTTCGCCATGAGCCTGAACCCCACACGCCCCGAAGACTTAGGCCCCATCCTCCTTTTGGTCAACAACATCGAGGTGGTCTACCACGACATCATCCAGGTGCTCCGCGGTGTCTCCCTAAAGGTGCCCGAAGGGCGCATCACCGCCCTCTTAGGCCCCAACGGGGCGGGGAAGACCACCACCTTGAGGGCCATCTCCGGCCTCCTCATCCCCGAGGATGGGGAGGTGGTGAGGGGGGAGATCCTCTACCAGGGGAAGCCCATCCATAACCGCCCCCCCGAGGAGATCGTGCGGATGGGGATCGTGCAGGTGCTGGAAGGCCGCCGGGTCTTTAAGCACCTCACGGTGGAGGAAAACCTCTGGGTGGGCACCCTGACCCGAAAGGCCGTGCGCCTAAAGGAGGAACTGGAGCGCATCTACCACTACTTCCCCCGCCTGGCGGACCTCCGCAACCGCTTGGCTGGGTACTGCTCAGGGGGGGAGCAGCAGATGATCGCCATCGGTAGGGCCCTCCTGGCCAGGCCGCGCCTCCTCCTCCTGGACGAGCCTTCCTTGGGCCTGGCTCCCCTTTTGGTGCGGGAGATCTTTGACATCGTGGCCCGGGTGAATGCGGAGGAAGGGGTCACGGTCTTGGTGGTGGAGCAGAACGCCCGGGTGGCCCTTTCCATCGCCCACTACGGCTACATCATGGAAACGGGCCGGATCGTGCTGGAAGGGGACCGGGAGTACTTGCTGGAAAACCCCGACGTGCAGGAGTTCTACCTGGGGGTGGCCAAGGGAGGCGGGCGGAAAAGCTTTAAAGAGGTCAAGGCCTACAAGCGGCGAAAGCGGTTCATGTAGCCCGTTTGCGCGCAAGAAGCCCCCCCTGTAAGGGAAGGCCAGGAAGCCGCCCGGCCCGCTATCATGAGGGGGATGGTGCGCTTTCGTGCCGAGGGGGTGCGCCTGGACCAGGCGGTGGCCGAGGCCTGTGGGGTGAGCCGCAGCCGGGCCCAGGAGTGGATCGCCCAGGGCCGGGTCCAGGTGGGGGAGAAGGTGGTGGCGAAGGCCTCCTACCGCCTTAAGGGGGAGGAGGTCCAGGTGTTCCCCGAGGAGGACAAGCCCTTCGTGCTTCCGGAGGACCTCCCTCTCCCCGTGCTCTATGAGGACGAGGACCTCCTGGTCCTCAACAAGCCCGCAGGCCTCCTCACCCACCCGGCCCCTGGGGTCTACACGGGCACCGTGGTGAACGCCCTTTTGGGCCGGCATTTCCCCCTCGAGGAGGCCGAGGCCTCCCGCCCCGAGCTGGTGCGCCCGGGCATTGTGCACCGCTTGGACAAGGATACCAGCGGGGTCTTGGTGGTGGCTAAGCACCCAGGGGCCCACGAGGCCCTGGCCAAGGCTTTCCGCGACCGGTTGGTGATGAAGCGCTACCTGGCCATCACCGAAGGGCATCCCCGGGAAGGGACCCTCATCGCCCCCATCGGCCGCCATCCCGTGGAGCGGCACAAGATGCATGTCGGGGGGATTGCGCCTCGGTATGCGGAGACCGAGTTCCGCATCCTGGCCACGGCGGGGGCTTTGGCCCTGGTGGAGGCCCGGCCCCACACGGGGCGCACCCACCAGATCCGCGTCCACCTGAAGCATTTGCAGGCCCCTATCCTGGGGGATGCGGTCTACGGGCGGGTAAGCCCCCATATCCCGCGCCAGGCCCTCCACGCCTATGAGCTCCGCTTCCCCCACCCCCGCACCGGCCGCATCCTGGAGTTCCAGGCCCCGGTGCCCGCCGATATGGTCCAGGCCTGGGAGGGGGTGGGGGGGAGGTGGCCGGAAGAACTTTTGCAGGCATTATACTGAAGCCAAAAGAGACCACCTGTGTTGTGACGGGGATGAAGGTATGGCTAAAGGAGTAGGCGAAATAGAAGTTTCCGAGCCGGGTAATGAAGGGAAACCGGCGGTTTTACAAGAGCCGTTGGAACATGGCCCGGCTTTTCTCGGCTACCATCGCCTCTTTATAGGCGATGCGCGACAGGTGCTTCGCTCCTTTCCCGATGCCTCAGTGCACTTGGTCTTGACCTCTCCTCCTTACTGGACCTTGAAACGTTACGAGGATATTCCGGGTCAGCTGGGACACGTGGAGGATTACGAGGCTTTCTTGGACGGGTTAGATAGCGTTTGGAGGGAGATCTTCCGGGTTTTGGTGCCCGGTGGACGGCTGATCATCGTGGTGGGTGATGTGGCCGTTTCCCGGAAGCGCTTTGGCCGACATGTGGTCTTCCCCCTCCACGCGGATATACAGGTGCGTTGCCGTAAGTTAGGCTTTGACAATCTGAACCCTATCCTGTGGCACAAGCGTACGAACGCTACCCTCGAGGCCAATCGCCCCGGGTTTTTCCTAGGTAAGCCCTTTGAACCCGGGGCCATCATCAAGACCGAGGTGGAATACATCCTGATGCAGCGAAAGCCTGGGGGCTACCGCAGACCCACCCCAGAACAGCGGGAAAAGAGCCGCATCCCCAAGGATCTGTTCCAAAAATGGTTCCGACAAATATGGGATGATATTCCTGGGTGGAACACTAAAGCCCACCCAGCCCCCTTTCCGCTAGAGCTAGCCGAAAGGCTCGTACGCATGTTTAGTTTTACGGGGGACACGGTTCTGGACCCCTTTGCCGGTACGGGAACGACCCTTCTTGCCGCCGCTCGCCATGGTAGGCGTTCGGTTGGCATAGAGTTGGTGCCGAGATACGCTCAACTTGCCCAGGAACGTTTTGCGCGCGAAGGGGCAGGCCAGGCTCTCGCATTGGAGGTGGTGGCGGGTGGAGTTTAGTGCTTTAGCTCGTGATCTTGAGGACGCATTACAAGCTGTGGTTGCGCTACCCTCCACCAGCAGCGGGCGACAGAGCCCAATGGTGGATTACACCTGGAAAAGGTTAAGGGAGCGCTTACCATCCCACCTTTGGCCGTTTTTGCAGAAGGAAGCAAGAGTACCGGGTCTAGCGAGAGAGAAAAGGTGGGATTTGGGGTTAATATACCCAGGAAAAGAAGGGGCTCGCAAAAAACCACGGCTATTGATTTCCTTTAAGTCCATTTTAGCTAATCCATCGGGTTCGTGGCCAAATCGGCTGGATGATCTTGTCGGTGAAGTATCTTCTGTGCAGATGCTCTTTCCCGAGGTGGTAATAGGGTACACGGTGATTGTGGATTTTGGTGCCCCTACTAACAGGGGCCGATCCCATAGCCTGGGGCCTTCTGCCTTTGACCGATTTAAAGATGGCCTCAGGGCGCTCTCCAGAAGGGAACCACCCCTGTGGGCTCAGGGCCTGATAGAAAGGTATTGGTTGGTGGAGGTTGACACTCGGAGGCAACCCGCCTTACAGGATCCTATAAAGGCAGTTAAGGAGGGAGAAGAGTTTTTGGATGCTTTGGTGGATGCTCTCCGCAGCAGGGAGCCCTTGTTATTTTTAGCAAGGTAGCAAGGCTTTGATCAGTCCTCATGGGGGTTTTCAGATCATGGCTTGTGGAAGGGAGTGGGGGTTTTATGGTGTGCTTTAGCTAACGTTGGACGGCAGCAAGTCCTCTACGGCCGCCGCTAAGCGCTTTATTCCCTTAACGATGTTCTCCTGGTTCACCGAGGCGTAGGAAAGCCTTAAGGTATTCTCCCCGCCCCCATTGGCAAAGAAGGCTCCGCCAGGCACGAAGGCCACGTTTTCCTCTATGGCCCTTCGGAAAAGAGCCTCGGCGGATAGGCCTTCGGGCAGGGTCATCCAGACGAACATGCCCCCCTTGGGCCGGGTGTAGGCCACCTCCTTGGGCATCTCCTTCCCCAGGGCCTCCAGCATGGCCTGGGCCTTGGCCCTATAGGTGGCGCGGATCCTTGCCAGGCGCTCGGGGAAGCCCTCCTTCACCAGCTCGTGCACC
>NZ_CALLUR010000014.1:0-4082 GCF_938010445.1 uncultured Thermus sp. | reverse complement strand
AAGCCTCTACACCCGCGACCCCGCCGGGAACCTGGTGGAGCTCGCCCCGGCTGCCATCTGGGGCCTAGAATAGGGGCATGGCCACCCGGTACCGCCTTTTCCCCGACGCTGAACCCCAACCCGACCGGCAAAACCCCCCACGGGAACCGTACGGCGAGGGCCTACCCGAGCCCCAGGACGTCCTCCCCATAGAGGTGGCCGACGCCAGCCTGGACCACGGCCGGAGGAAGCCAGCCCTCCCTGGGCAAGCGGGCATTCCGGAGGTCTGGGGCGTGCACCTTGTGGAGGGGGTCCTGGAGGTCCACCCCTACCCCAAGGGGGACCAGGGCCGCCTAAAGGAGCGGGTCTTCCCCGGCGAGGCCAAAGCCCCCTTGGCCCATCCCGACCGCCCCATCCCCTGCCGGTGAAACGGGTGGAGCTTTACACCGATGGCGCCTGCCTGGGAAACCCCGGCCCCGGTGGGTGGGCGGCCCTTTTGCGCTATGGGAGGCACGAACGCCTGCTCTCTGGGGGTGAGGCCTGCACCACCAACAACCGCATGGAGCTCACCGCCCTGCTGGAAGGCCTAAGGGCCCTGAAGGAGCCCTGCGAGGTGCACCTCTTCTCCGACAGCCAGTACCTGGTGAAGGCCCTTGCGGAGTGGCTACCTAGATGGCAAGGGAAAGGCTTCCGCGGGGTGAAAAACCAGGACCTCTGGGAGGCCATCGGGGAAGAGTTGAAGCGGCACCAGGTGGTGCCCCACTGGGTGCGGGGGCATAACGGCCACCCGGAGAACGAACGGGTGGACCGGGAGGCCAGGCGACAGGCCCAGGCCCAAAAGGCGCAGACCCCAAGCCCTTGCCCGCCCTCTGAGACTACGCTTTTTTCCGATTAGGCAAGAAAGCGTTATAGTAAGGCCATGGGTCCCGAAGCCCGCCTGGAGAGCAAGCTCCGCCCAGAGGAACGGGAAGGCTCTGCCTTCAAGGCCAACAAGGACGCCTGGGTGGCCTTGGTGCGGGAGTTCAAGGAAAGCCTGGAGAAGGTACGCCAAGGGGGTGGGCCCAAGGCCGTGGAGCGCCAGCACAAGAAGGGCCGCCTCACCGCCCGCGAGCGCATCGCCAGGCTTCTGGACCCGGGAACGGAGTTCTACGAGCTCATGGCCTTCGCCGGGTGGGGGATGTACGAGGAATGGGGCGGGGCCCCGGCAGGAGGGGTCATCACCGGCATTGGCAAGATCCAGGGCCAGGACTGGATGATCATCGCCAACGACGCCACGGTAAAAGCCGGGGCCTTCTTCCCCATCACCGCCAAGAAGGTGATCCGGGCCCAGACCATCGCCCTGGAAAACCGCATCCCCACCCTGTACCTGGTGGACTCCGCCGGGGTCTTCCTGCCCCTCCAGGACGAGGTTTTCCCGGACCAGGACGACTTCGGCCGCATCTTCTACCTCAACGCCCGCATGTCCGCCCTGGGCATCCCCCAGATCTCCGCCATCATGGGCAACTGCGTGGCCGGGGGGGCCTACCTTCCCGTCATGACCGATGTCCTCATCATGACCGAGGGAAGCGGGCTCTACCTGGCGGGGCCTGCCCTGGTGAAAGCGGCCATCGGCCAGGAGGTGACCAGCGAGGAGCTGGGCGGGGCCCGCATGCACTTTGAGGTCTCCGGGACCGTGGACTTTTACGAACCCCACGACGAGGCCGCCCTGGAAAGGATCCGCCAGCTGATCGCCCTCTACCCGCCCCCCCGGCTCGCCCCCTGGGCGGAAGGGCGCAAGGAGCCACGGGAACCCCTTTACCCCGCGGAGGACCTCTACGGCCTCATCGCCCCCGACGGCAGCCGCCCCTATGACCTCCGGGAGGTGATCGCCCGCTTGGTGGACGGCTCCGAGTTTCTGGAGTACAAGGGAGGGTACGGGGAGACCCTGGTCACCGGCTTTGCCCGCATCGGGGGGTTTCCCGTGGGCATCGTGGGCAACCAGCGCCTCATCCTGAAGAAGAAGGGGCGGATTGAGGTGGGGGGGGTGATCTACGCGGAAGCCGCGGACAAGGCGGCCCGGTTTATCCTCGAGGTCAACCAGATGAACATCCCCCTCCTCTTCCTCCAGGACGTGACCGGCTTCATGGTGGGCAAGGAGTCCGAGCAAGCCGGCATCATCCGCCGGGGGGCCAAGCTGGTGAACGCGGTGAGCAACTCCGTGGTGCCCAAGATCACCCTAATCCTGGGGGGCTCCTTCGGGGCGGGCAACTACGCCCTGGCGGGCAAGGCCTACGCCCCTAGGTTCATCTTTGCCTGGCCTAGCGCCAAGTATGCGGTGATGGGCGGGGCCCAGGCGGCCAAGACCCTTTTGGAGCTGGAGGTGGAAAAGCTTAAGCGGGAGGGGAAGGAACCCTCCGATGAGGAACTCCAGGAGCTTTACCAGCGCATCAAGGGCCGCTACGAGGAGACCCTAGACCCCCGCTACGCCGCCGCCCGGCTTTGGGTGGACGGGATCCTCCTCCCCCACGAAACCCGCAAGTGGCTCATCCGGGCCCTCGAGGCCTGTGCCCTCAACCCCGAGCGGGAGCCCTTGCGCATCGGGGTCTTCCAGGTGTAACGCCATGGCCCAGGTCCTCCGTTACGTGGAATGCCCCCGGGATGCCTGGCAAGGCTTCCGCCGCTTCATCCCCACGGAGGAGAAGGTGGCCTTTTTGCACCAGCTCCTGGCAGCGGGCTTCCGCCACCTGGACCTCACCAGCTTCGTCTCCCCCAAGTGGGTGCCCCAGATGGCGGATGCCGAGGAGGTCTTGGCCGCCTTGCCCCCACCCCAGGGCCGCACCTACCTGGCCATCGTGGCCAACGAGAAGGGCCTGGAAAGGGCCCTTAAGGCCCCCAACCTCACGGCCATCGGCTACCCCTTTTCTCTTTCGGAAACCTTCCAGCTAAAGAACACCAACCGTTCCCGGGAGGAATCCTGGCCCCTGGTGAAGGCCATGGTGGAGGCCACGGAGGGCAGGCTTGGCCTGGTGGTCTACCTCTCCATGGCCTTCGGCAACCCCTATGGGGACCCGTGGAGCGTGGAAGCGGTCCTTGAGGATATCGCCAGGCTACGGGAGCTTGGGGTCAGGGAGATCGCCTTGGCGGACACCTACGGGATAGCGGAAGCCAGCCGCATCGGGGAGGTCTTGGAAAAGGCGGTGGCCCGCTTTGGCCCTGAGGGCCTGGGGGCCCACCTCCATTCCCGGCCCGAAAGGGTCTTGGAAAAGGTGGAGGCGGTGCTGGGAGCCGGGGTCCTCTGGCTGGAGGGGGCCCTGGCGGGGGTGGGGGGTTGCCCTTTCGCCGGGGATGAGCTCGTGGGCAACCTGCCCACGGAAAAGGTCGTCCCCTACTTGGAGGGCAAGGGCTACGCCACCGGGATAGACCTTGGGGCCCTCCCCCAGCTTGCGGGGGAGGCCGCCAGGCTTAAGCTCCTCTACGGTTAGGCCGCCCTTTGCAAGTAGATGCCGGGGTCCGTGGGGTTGGCGATGGCGTTCACCCGCCGGATGAGCTCCTCGGGCGGAAGCCCCAAAAGGGCGGTGAGCTCCGCCGGGGAGACCACGGCCTCGTAGAACTTCCTGGCCCCTAGGCGCAGCAAAAGGCCCACCAGCTCCGAAAGGGCCTCCTCCCCGCCCGGGAAGGCCGGGCCGAAGGCATCGGGGGTGAGGAGGTCCTTCTTGCCCCCGTGGATGAGGAGGGCATAGCGGGCCTGGTGCCGGCGGTCCTGCCAGTCGGTGATGAGGTAGACCTTGGCCTCAGGGATCCGCACGCCTTTCAGGGCCTCCTTGAGGGCCTCGAGGGTCAGGTTGGGAGAACCGCGCAGGCCGATGCGTTCCATGGGAACATCTTACGGCCAACCCTCGAGGACAAGGGTCCTTACATGAGCTTGCGGGCGTAGATGACCTGGCCGGCATGGTGCTGGGCGTGCTCCACCAGGTGGTGGAGGATATGGGCCCTGGGGGCCATCAGGCCCTGGGCACCCACGGGAACCTCCTGGGAAAGCTCCTCTTCCCGTAGACTCCGGAAAGCGGAATCCAGCCTTGCCCAAGCCTCCCGGAAGCGGGCCTCCACCACCCCCTTGGGCTCAG
>NZ_CALLUR010000013.1:0-7454 GCF_938010445.1 uncultured Thermus sp. | reverse complement strand
AGGTAGACCACATCAAAGACCAAAAGGAGCTGCCACCACGGGGCCACCTCCCCTAGGGGCAATCCCTCCACCAGGCCCAGGGTGGCCCGCACCGAAGCCAGAACCACGGGCACCACCAAGGAGAAAAGCAGGAGGGGAAGGAGAACCTCCCGCCCCCTAAGCCGGGAAAGGAGGCCAGCGTAGAAGGTGGCCACGCTGGCGTAGCCCAAAACCCCAAGGCCCAGGGTCAGAAAGAGGGGGAGGAGGCGCTCTAGGGGCAGATAAAAAAGGCCTGCCGCCATGAAGAGGGACAAAAGGGCCAGGGGAAGCAAAAGGAGCATCTGGAAAAGCAGCTTACCGAAGTAGATCCACTCCTTGCCCCCAGGGGCCAGGAGAAGGTCATCCAGGGTGTTTTCCTCCACCTCGAGGGCAAAGGCCCGGGTGGAAAGGAGGGTGCTCCCAAAGGCCAAGGCCACCCAAAGCACCCCAGGGGCCGCCCGGCGCAAAGGGCCCTCTTCAGGCCCCAAGGCCAGGGCCATGATGAACAGCATCACCGCAAAGAAGGCCAAAACGGAAAGGAGCCCCGAGCGGTCCCGGACCTCGAGGCGCAGGTCCCGTAAGGCCAAAAGGAAAACCCGCTTCACCCCTCCTACCCTACCGCCGCCAGCAACCTGCGGCCATCCCTTGGCGGGAACCCTCATGCCGCCCCCAGTTCCAGGGCCCGGTCCGCCACCTCCTCCGCCAGGTGGCGGTCGTGGGTGGCCAAAACGATCCCCGCCCCCTTGCGGGCCTCGGCCAAGGTGGCCAGCAAAAGCCCCCTTCCCTCCCGGTCCAAGGCGGTTTCCGGCTCGTCCAAAAGCCAGATGTCGGGCTGAAGCAGGGTAAGCCGGGCCAAGGCCAGCCGCTTCCTCATGCCGCTGGAGAAGGCCAGAAGGGGTAGGTCCTCGGGTAAACCAAAACGGACCAAGGCGCCTTCCCAATCCCCCCTTTTCCCGTGAAAGGCCAGGTCGTAGAGGAGGTGTTCCCGGGCGGTGAGGCGGCGGTGGAAGGCGGGGGGGTTAGCCAGGAAAAGGGCTTGGCCCAGCCGCTCCACCTTCCCCCGGGTGGGCTTTAAGAGCCCCGCCATGAGGCGCAAAAGGGTGGTCTTCCCCGAGCCGTTCGGCCCCAAAAGGGCCACCACCTCGCCCCTTTGCAGGGTGAAGGAAAGGTCCCGCACCACCCAGTCCCGACCAAAGCGTTTGGAGATGGCCTGAAGGCGAAGCAACATGCCTCCATCTTAGGAGAGAAGGCTCCTCCAACACCCGCCCTAGAGGTACTTCTGCAACCATTCCGGGGTGATCCGGAGGAAGAAGGTGTTCAAGGCGGAATAGGTGCCCGTGAGGAGCAAGAGCCCCACCAAGAGGAGCACCACCCCCGCAAAGAGCTCCACATAGTGGGAAAGCCGCCCAGCCTTCCTCAGCCAACCCTTGATGCGCTCAGCGAAAAGGGCCACCAGCAAAAAGGGCACCGCCAGGCCCAGGATGTAGGCCAAAAGAAGCCCCACCCCGCCCCCCACCGCCGTGAGGGTGAGGATGGCCCCCAGGATGGGCCCGATGCAAGGGGTCCAGCCCAAGGCCAAGGTAGCCCCCAGGAGCAAGGCCCCCAAGGGGCGGGCCGTTTCCCCCTCGTAGCGGAGGCTTACCCCCCAGCGGGGCCTCAGCCCCAGCATGTAAAGGCCAAAGAGGATGAGAACTACACCCCCTACCCGGGCCAGGGTTTGGCGGTGCTCAAAAAGGAGCCCACCCAGAAGGGTAAAAGGCAGGCCCAGGAGGAAGAACACCCCGCCGAAACCCAGCACGAAGAAGAGGGCGTTGAAAAGGGGGCGCCCCCTTTCCCCCCCCAGGTAGACCAGGTAGGTGGGCACCAGGGGCAAGACGCAGGGGGAGAGAAAGGAAAGCACCCCCGCAAAAAAGGCCGCCGCCAAGGATACGCTCATGCCTCCATCCTAGGGCAAGGTGAGCCAGGGGAAACGGCGCTTGGTCTCCGGGTCCAACTCTAGAAGCTCCCGGGCGGGCATCTTTACCTGGGGAAGGGTCTTTTGGTTGATGGGCTCGTGGGCGTCAATGATACCGTTCATGTAGAGGAGGAAGGCCACCAGGTGGTAGACCTCTTCGTTCGTTAAGGTACCCGCGGCCCCAAAGGGCATGGCCCGGCGGATGTAGTCGTAAAGGGTGGTGGCGTACTGCCAGTAGTTGCCGATGGCGAACTCCGCGGGCTCGGTATCCTTGGTTATGGGGAAGGGTTCGGCCACCAAGCGGTTAAAGGGATACCCCTCCCCCCTGGCCCCGTGGCAGGAGGCGCACTTTTCCGCGTAGATGCGCTCCCCTTCCTCCACCTTTCCCTCTCCCGGGGGAAGTCCCCGGCCATCGGGGAGGACCGCGGGCCTAAGGTCGTACTGGGCCACCAACTCCTCGGAAATGGGGGTGCCCAGGTTGTACCGGGCCCCCACGGCCAGACCCAAAAGGGCCAAAAGAACCAGGACGCGCTTAACCATCAAACACCTCCCCGCCGCAGCCCCCCATGGGCCCAAAGGCCTGCTGGCCCAGGGGCCTATCCCCGTTTACCACCCGGCCGTCGGGCAGGATCCGCCAGGCCTGGATGGCGTTGTAGTGGTAGCGGTTGTTCCGGCCCCACTTCTTGAAGAACTCCTCCCGGGTGGGTTGGGTGTTCCCCTTCTCATCCCAAGCCCGGCTCCAAAGCACCACCTCCTTGCCGTCCCAGTGCCAGGGCATCTTGAAGCGCACGAAGGCGTAGCGCTCCACCGGGGGTTCCAAGGTGGCCTGCCGCCAGGTCTTGCCCTCGTCAAAGGAGATCTCCACCTTGGTGATGCGCCCATACCCGCTCCAGGCCAGGCCGCGGATCTCGTGGAAGCCCGGCTTGATCTGCTGGAGGCCTGAAGGGTAGGTGATGATGGACTCGGGGTCCATGATCCAGGTGAAGGCCCAGACCTTGCCGTCCGCCATCACGTCGGTGTACTCGCTGGTCTCGTCCTTGGCCATGGCCGGCAGGTCGGTGACCAGGATGCGCCTGAGCCACTTCACCTGGATGCTCCCCTCCCAGCCCGGCACCACCAGGCGCACGGGGTAGCCCTGCTCGGGGCGCAGGGCCTCGCCATTTTGGGCATAGGCCACCAGCACATCCTCCATGGCCTTCTCCAAGGGCAGGGATCGGGTGTAAGCAGCGGCATCCATGCCTTCGGGAATGAGCCACTTGGCCTCCGGCTTCACCCCCGCTTCCTTGAGAAGCAAGGCCAAGGGCACCCCCGTCCAGCTGGCATTGGAGGCCAGGCCCCGGCTCCGGGTGGCCGTAAGCTGGGGGTCTGGGGGGTTGCGGTAGCCGTTTTGTCCGTTGCCGGCGCACTCTATGAAGTAGGTGCGGGTCACGGAAGGGAAACGCTTCAGATCTTCCAGGGTAAAGACCAAGGGCCTCTCCACCATGCCGTGGATCACCAGGCGGTACTTGGCGGGGTCCACCTGGGGCACACCCCCGTGGTGCCGCTCAAAGTGCAGGCCGTTAGGGGTGATGACCCCTTCCAGCTTCTCCAGGGGAGCAAAGTCCGCCCCCGAGTGCCGGGTGCGCAGGTTGGGGGAGATATAGCGCACCACCCCCTCCTCAAAAGGGCTCCTCTGGCCGTACTCGGAAAGGGGAGCCCCCAAGGTCTTCATGGGGGCGAAGGTGTCCTCGTCCCAAGGCGGCGTTTGCGCCTTAGCCTTTAGAAGCCCAAATAGGCCTCCTGCACCTAAGAGCCTAAAGAACTTCCTTCGGTCCATATACCCTCCTATCGTATCTCTTTCGGGCAAGGAAAACCCCGCCCCTATGCGGGGCGGGGCAACCTTTAGGCGGGGCCGAACATGTCGTTCCAGATACCCGTGGCCCAGCCGATGGCGGCGGTGCCGTTGGCGGCGGAGCGCTGGTTGTCCACGGAGCCTTGGGACTTAAACTGCTTGGCCGCCTCGTCCCAAGAGTAGTTGGCCGCCACCCAGATGGCCTCCTCACTGTTGACGAAGGAATAGCAGATGTTGTTGGGAAGCTCGGGGGGTATCTCCGCCAAGGGCTTGCCCTTAAGCCTTTCCACCAGGTGCCGGGCCACAATGGTGCCGGAAACATAGGCCACCATGCCGCTTTTGGGGTAGGGGGTGTTGCCGGTGATATCCCCCACCAGGTAGATGCGGTCGTCCTTCTCCGAGAGGAAGTAGGGGGCGCGCACGTTGGCCCAACGCTCCCCCAGACCCGCCACCCGCACCAGCTCCCCGGCCTTCATGGGGGGGATGAGGTTGGCCAGGGTGAAGGGCACGTCCCCAAGCTCTGTTTTGACCACCTTCTTCTCGTAATCCACACCGGTGACCTTGGTGTTGGGCACGTACTCCAGGTAGTCCTTGTAGAGATCGTTGTAGGCGGCCAGGAAGCCCGGGGCCTTAGAGATGGGCTGGGGGTTGGCATCCAAAACGGTGATTTTACCCTTAACCCCCTTGGTCTTAAGCCGCCAGGCCAGCATGGCCGCCCGCTCGTAGGGCCCCGGGGGGCAGCGGTAAGGGGGGTTGGGAATGTACATGACCAGCTCCCCACCCGTCTCGTCAAACTGGTCCAGCATCCGCCTTAAGGCGATGTGCTCAAAGGGCTTGAAGCCCACGGGCATGAGGTGCTTGGCCTCGGCGTAGCCGGGGATGGCCTCGTACATGTAGTCAATCCCCGGGGCCAGAACCAGGAAATCGTAGGCCAAGTACCCCCCAGCGGTGCGCACCAGGCGGCGGTCCCGGTTGATGTCCAAGACCCTTTCCTGAACGAAGATCACCCCGTCCTTGACCACGTTGGTGTAGTCAAAGACCAGCCACTCTAAGGGCTTAGCCCCGGCCAGGAAGAGGTTGGACATGGGGCAGGACATGAAGACGGGCCTCTGCTCCACCAGGACCACCTCCACGTCCACCCCCGACTGGACCAGCTTCCGGGCCGCCGTGGTGCCGCCCCAGCCGCCCCCGATCACCACCACCCGCGGCTTGCGGGTCCGGGGGAGAAGGGTGGGGGGGCGGCTATAGAACTCCTGGGCGAAGGCCGAGCCCGAAAGGGCCCCTGCCGCGGCCAAGGCCGCACCCGTCTTCAAAACCTGACGCCGATTCACCTTGCTCATACTCCCTCCCTATTGACCAGGGCGGTAAGGGGTTCCGCCCGTGGCTTCCAGGATCTCCGTCATCACCTGGCGGGCCTCCTGGAGCATGGGCACCGCGGGGGTACCCATGACCCCCGGCATGATGGTCATGAGCATGGGCTCAATAGCCCCCACCAGGACATCCTGGCCCATCTGCATGGCAAAGAAGCGGCAAGGGGCGGCAAAGCCCCCGGCGGGCTGGGTGAGGAACATGATCCGGGCCCACTCGCTCTTGCAGGGCATGATCACCGTCACCGGGCCCACCTTCACGTTGGGAAGCAGGTTAAGGCCCTGGGAGGTAAGCTCGGTCTCCACCATGAGCACCACGTCCTCCACCTTGGCCCCCGGCACCCGGTACATGAGGGCGGGCATCATGCCGCTACTGGGATCCGGCATCATGGCGGGAGGCAGGCGCTTCACGATGCCAAGCCGGCCGAGGGCCGCCTCGAGGCGCCAGGTGAGGCGTTCCACCTCACCCCCATACGCCTGCAGCATGGAAAAGAGGAGGCGCCCATCAAAGGTGCCTACCATGAACTTATTCCCCTGGCCCGTGATGAAAACGGTAGGGGGCAACACGATGGCCGCCATGGGATTTTTGGAAACCGCCTCCACGCTCCCCTTATCCGGCTTTAGGACCACCAAGCGGTACTCGGGAAAACCCGGGCCCGTCACCTGGCGCACCTGCTCCCCCAGGTTCAGGACCCGGTCGGGTTCCAGGCCCACCCCTTTCAGGGCCGCCAGGGTCTTGGCCTCCACCTCTTCCAGGGAGCCCCTAACCTCCACCACCAACGACTGGGCGAAACCCAAACCCAAAAGGGCCACCAGAGCCAAAAGCTTCCTCATTGCGAACCTCCCTCCACTTCTAGACCCGCATCCAGCCAGCCTTTGAAGCCGTGAGCTATGTTCTTGGCGTTTTTATAGCCCAGGGCCTGCAAGTAGGCGGCCACCACCGCGGAAACGCTTCCCGAGTTGCAATAGACCAGGATCAGGGCTTCCCTATCCTTGGGAAGCTCCCCTAGCCGATCCGGCACCTGACCGGCATAGATGTGCACCGAGCCGGGAATATAACCCTTCTTCCGCTCCTCCTCCGTGCGCACGTCCAGGATAAAGGGATCAAAGAGGAGGAGGTCCTTGGCCTCCGTGGGGTAGACCAGGTAGCTGGCGGGGGGTACCCGCTTTATAAAGTCCCCAAAGGCCTGTACCCAGCCCTCCCCTCCCTGGGCCCGGGCCCAGGGGAGGAGGGGAAGAAGGGCCAAAACCTCCCGGCGGCGCATGGCTAGCGGGTGAAGAAGGGCAGCTCCTCAAAGGAGCGCCCGGCCTTGGTGGCCTCGGCCAGCATGTACATGGTTAGGGCGATGTGTACGTCGGAGTAGGAGTCCGGCTTGGGAATGGCGATGGACACGTAGCAGAAGTCAATGCGGTCCTGCATGGTGTAGAGCTTGTCCTCCTCAAAGCGGTAGGCGGGCCACTCGTTGCCCAGGCCCTGCTTGGGGCTCCTCACCGGGGAAAGGCGTACCCGCTGGCCGGCATACTGGTCGTGGCAGACGGCGCAGCTCATATCCCGGGCTCCGGCGCGGGTGTACCACAGCTCCCGCCCCAGGTTGTACATGGCCAGCTCCGCCGGGTGCTTGGGCACCACCTGGAGCTTGGCCTTGGAGGAGAAGGAGGCGATGTAGGTGGTGATGGCCTTCACCTCATCCCGCTTGATCTCGCTGGGCTTAAACCCCTGTACGGTCTGCATGCAGGTGTAGACCCGGGTCTCCAGGTCCTCCACCCGCTTGGTGTCGGGGAAGTACTTGGGGAGGATGGCGTAAACGCCCTCCAACACCCCCTTTCCCTTGCCGAAATCGCACTCTTCGAGGGTCTTGCCGCTAGGACCCTTGCGGAAGAAGAGCTCCTTGCCCTCCTCCACAAAAAGCTCTCCCGGGAGCACCCCAAAGGTTTCCAGGTACATCTGCCGTTGGCGCATGGCCTCTTCAAAGGGATCCAGGGGCTTCTGCTGCTGCGTGTAGGCCCCCAAGCCCGCCCAGGTACCCAAGGCCACTACGCCCAGAAGGATCCACCGCCTCTTACGTCCCATGGTTCACCTCCGGTTGATGGGGGATTCGGGGTCCAGTAGGAAGGCCACCAGGTCGGCGGTTTCCTCCGGGGTGAAAAGGCCGTGCACCCCGCCCCGGTACATGAGGGAGCAGGGAACAAAGGCCCAGGCGTTGTAGATCTTCTCGTAGGTGTAGCGCACCACCGGCTCGGCGGTCCCCCGCTGGCCATAGGCGGTGAGGCTTGGGCCCATGGT
>NZ_CALLUR010000012.1:0-3127 GCF_938010445.1 uncultured Thermus sp. | reverse complement strand
GGTCTTGAGCTCGTGGGAGACGGCGGCCAGGATCTCGTCCTTGGCCTGGTCCAAGGCCTTTAGGCGTTCGTAGGCCTCGGAAAGCTCCCGCTTGGCCTCCTCCAACGCCCGGGCGTAGGCCCGCACCTCCCGCGACTCCCGAGCGGCTTCCTCCAGAAGGGCTTCAAAGGGGGAAGGGGCCTCGGGAGCCTCCCGGGTGGCGGAAAGGAGGAGGAGCCTGGCGGTGGCTGGTCCCACGGAGGCGGAAAGCCAGGACTCCGCCAGGGCCACCGCCTTTGGACCGCCTAGGCCCTTGGCCTCTTCCCGAAAAGCCTTACCCGCCTCTGGGCCCAAAACCCGTTCCACCAAAGCGGCAAGCTCCGAAGGTTCCCCGGTACGCCCTTCGGGGATGCGCCTTTTCTGGCTAAAAAGGGAAACCCCTATCGCCAGGGCCAGGTTCGCTCCCAGGCTCGTCAGGAAGCCATGGGTAACGGGGTCAAGCCCCTGGATCCCCAAAAGGCCCTCCGGGTGAAGCAAAGGGTGGGGGCCTTCCAAAAAGCCAGGGGGCAGCCAACCGGAGCGGGCCAAGGCCGGGAGGAAAAGGGTGTAGGCCCATACCGTGATGCCCCCCAGGAGGCCGGCCAGGGCCCCTTGGGGGGTGGCTCCCTTCCAGAAGAGCCCCAAGAGCCCCGCTGGGGCCAGCTGGGCCACGGCCACAAAGGAGATGAGGCCCATGGCCACTAGGGCGTAGACTTCTCCCGCTAGGCGGAAGTAGAGGTAGGCCAAGAGCATTACCAGAAGGATGGCAAGCCGCCGCCAGAGCAAAAGGCTCCCCAAGGCCTTCCAGCGGAGGAGCAAAGGGGAGAGGAGGTGGTTGGAGATGAGGATGGAAAGGGCCAGGCTTTCCACCACCACCATGGCGGTAGCGGCAGAGACACCTCCTAGAAAGGCAAAAAGCGCAAGCTCCTGTCTTCCCAGCGCCAAGGGTAGGGCCAGCACGTAGAGGTCGGGGTGTTCCTGGGGCAAGAGGAGCCTTCCCCAAAGGGCCAGGGGAACCACGGGCAGGTTAATGAGCAATAGGTAGAAGGGAAAAAGCCACGCGGCCAAGCGCAGGTGCTCGGGGTTGGTGTTCTCCACCACGCTCACGTGGAACTGCCGGGGCAGGAAGAGGAAGGCCAGGCCAGAGAGGAGGACCAGGCTCACCCAGGCGAGATGACCGGTAAGTTCCGTAGGGGGCCGGAGGAGCGGTAGGAGTTCGGGGGTCTGGTAGGCGTGGGGGAAGGGGTTTCCCAGCCAAAGGAGCACGACCCCGCCCACGGTGAGGAAGGCCAGGAGCTTGACCCAGGATTCAAAGGCCACCGCCAGCACCAGGCCGGGGTGCTTTTCCGAGGGGTCCAGGTGCCGGGTGCCGAAGAGAATGGCGAAAAGGGCCAGAAGTAAGGCGGTGGGGAGGGCCACGTCGCCTACGGGTTCTTTTCCCCCGCTTAGGAAGAGAAAGCCTTGGGCAATGGCCTTGAGCTGCAGGGCCAAATAGGGCAACAGGCCTACCACCAGAAAAAGGGCGGTAAGGGGACCGAGCGCGCCCAGCCCGTAGCGGAGAAAAAAGAAGTCAGCCCAGGAGGTTAGGCGGTGGGTTTGGGCCAGTGCCAAAAGCCGGCCGTGTAGGAAAGGCCAAAGGAAGAGGACCAGGGTAGGGCCTAGGTAGATGGCCAAAAAGCCCATGCCCTCCGTGGCCGCTCGGCCTACGCTTCCGAAAAAGGTCCAGGCGGTGGCATAGACGGCCAGGGAAAAGGCGTAGGCGTGGCCGCTTTGGGCCAAGGTTCTGCCCCGGCCCTCCCCCCAGAGGGCCACCAAAAACAGGAGGGCCAGGTAGAGAAAAAGGATCAGGAGAACCCAAAGGGCGCTCATGGCTCACGGTAGAGCAGATAGGCCAGGAGGATGACCAGGCCCCAGGCTAAGTAGAGGTAAAGGTACAAGGAGGGAAGCCCCCAAGGCCCCTTGTCCCCTAAGGGAAAGAGGGCTAAAGGGGGGGTAAAGAGGGCCAAGGCTAGGAGGAAGAGGGCCAGAGCTCGCTCCTTCATCGCAGCTGGAAATGGCTTGCGGTGCTTTCCTGGATTTCGGCGATGGCCCGGAAGCCCTCGAGGGCCTTCCGCTTTTCCGATGGCGTTAAGGCGGACCAGAGCACCCGGTTTCCCACCCCCTTTCCTTGGCGCAAGCTCTCCAGCTGGTGCTTGAGGCGCAGGGTGAAGAAAAAGCGGAAGGCTTCCTCCAGCCTGTCCGCCCCTTCCTGGCTTAGGGTACCCCCTTGGACCGCTGCCCTTAGCCGGTCCACCGTCCCTTTGGCCAGGCTCCCCGCCTGGAGGGCGTAAAGCCGGGCCAAGGCCACGATGGGGGCGATGGCGTGCCGCTTCAGGTCAAGGAAGCCCTCCTCGGTACGCACCCGGCCAAAGAGGCCCAAGGGGGGGCGGAAGGCCAGGCTGGCCTGGGCCAGGTGGTAGCGGAAGACCCCCTTCTGGCTTCCCTCCAACACCGTTTCCTCCAGAGGTTTTAGGGAAAGGCCACCGGCTGCGGAGCGGAAGTCAAAGAAAATCTGGGTATCCAGGAGGGCCTGGGGCTCGGGGGTTTCCATCCACCGCCGGAAGGTGCCTTGCCATTCGGCCAGCGTCTTGCGCCAACGGGTGGCCATGTACCCCCCCTTGCACTCCGGAATACCGGCTTGGATCAAGCCCCCTACCACGCGTTCCGCCAGGGCCTGGAAGTAGGGGTCGTGCCCCCCTTCTGCCAGGACTAGGGCATTGTCCTGGTCGGTGAGGAGGGCTTGCTCCCGGCGGCCTTCGGAGCCAAAGACCATGAAGCTGTAGGGGATGGGTGCGGGGCCCAGGACCCCTTCCGCCTCCTTGACGAGGCGCCGGATCAGGGCGTCGTTCAAGGAGGCCACCACCCGGCCGATCTCCACGCCCCCTAAGCCCCTTTGGAACAGGCTCTCCACCAAGGAGGCCACCTCGAGGCCATACCGGGAAAGCTCCAGCCGCTCAATCCGCCTTAGGAGGACCAAGGGGCTTTGGGCCTGGTTGAGGAGCAGGTCGGTATGGGTCACCACCCCCACCACCTTCCCCCCTTCCGTAAGGGGCAGGTGGTGGATGCCCCG
>NZ_CALLUR010000011.1:0-5239 GCF_938010445.1 uncultured Thermus sp. | reverse complement strand
GCACCCTTTGCCTATTCTAGCGAGTAGGCGTGGATGGCTATAGCCCCGAGGCCCACGTTGGCGGCGATGGTGGCCCCGCTTCGCGTGATACGCCCCTTTTCCAGGCGCAAAGCCCCCTCCAGGCTTTTCTTTAAGCCCTCGATCCACTCGGTTCTGGCATCGGTATGGGCGATGGTGATGCGTGCCGGCCGTCCTTTGAGCTCCTCGAGGACGAGGCGGGCAAGAACCTCGGGCACCGAACCCTCCTTGGCCACCTTGAGGAAGCGTATGTGCCCCTTCTCAATCCGCAAGATGGGACGAAGGCCGAGGAGGTTGCCCACCACCTCCCCGAAGCGGGGAAGACGGCCATTCCGGGCCAAGTGGGATAAGTCGGCCACGCTGAAGTAGAGGCTGGCACGCTTAAGCCTCTCCCACTCCCGTACCACCGCCTCCTCCTCCGCCCCCTTCCTCAGCATTTCCACCGCCCTGAGCACCATGGCCCCAAGCCCTCCGGACACCATCCCCGAGTCCACTACCCGGATGCGGGTGGGGGCTACCTTGAGGGCTGCTTCCCGCGCCCTATCCACAGTTTTGGAAAGCTCCCCCGAAACGTGGAGGGAAAGGATGCGGTCGTATACCTGAAGATAACGCTCGTAAACCTCGGCGAAATCCTCCACCCCCGGGGGCTCAGTCACAGGCTCGGCCCCCGCCCGCATGGCCTGGTAGAGGGCATCTGGGGTAAGTTCCTGCCAGTCCTTGTACCTTCTGCCCGCCAGGTGGACATAGATGGGCACCACACCCACTGCTTCTTCCCCCAGCACCTTTGGGGATAAGTCCGCTGCCGTATCGGTGACCAGACCCAGCTCCACACCACTCTCCTATACCGAGTCAAAGGATGGAGGACTATAAAATGGCAAGAGGGGTTTTACGAATGATCTCGGGAACCCGCATGATATACCTGCTATCCCCGCACCCAACCCTAGCCTTTAAGGGGATTGCGACTTTTCCTTCCTTGGCAGGAAAACGGAGGGTGGAAATCCTCTTCCCGTAACCGTATGAGAATTCTCTTTTTGACCGATGCGAAAACCGTAGGGGGAAGCGAGGTTTACTTAAGGGAAATGCTCCCCCGGCTGCGCCAACTGGGCCTCGAGGCGGAAGTGGCCATGCCCTTAGCGGAAGGGACCGCCCCTATTCGGGAGGCCCTGGCTACCAAGGGGATAGCCGTCCACGCTTACCGCTCCCTGGGAGAACTTCCCCGAAACTACGATCGCATCGTGGCTTCCGCCTGGTATCCGCAAAGCTACCGGCGGTTCTACCAAAGATTTCCCCGTCTAACCGCGCTTATTCACGATCAGATTGAGATTTTTTATCCTCTTGGTCTCCATTACCTCTACCGCCTAGGCTACCGCTTACTGCAAGTGCCCAACCTGGTCCGCGCCGAGGCGGTGATCACCGTTTCCCGCTGGGCTGCACGCTGGTTGCAGGAGGTGCACGGGGTCAAACGGGTCTATTCCGTGCCCAACGGAGTAGATACGGAACGGTTCCGGCCGCCCGTACCCGGAGAAAAAGAGGCTCTCCGAGAACGCTATGGCTTAAAGAGATTCTCCGTCATCGTCCCCGCCCGGATGAGTCCGGAAAAGAACCACCTTGCGGTTCTCCTAACCGCAAGACTTCTCCCCGAGGTAGACTTTCTCCTGGTAGGGACGGGAGAACTCATGAAACTGTGGCAGCACACCACTCGCCTCATCAACCTGAGAAACGTGCACTTCCTTGGGCGCCGGAGCGACATGCCCGAGCTTTATCGGGCTGTGGATGCCATGCTCCTGCCCACTTTAGGAGAGAATCAAAGCCTGGCCACCCTCGAGGCCATGGCCTCGGGCCTTCCCGTGGTAACCACACCCATTCCAGCCCAGGAAGAGTTAGTAAAGCACGGAGAGACCGGCCTCCTGGTGCCGCCCCGTCCTTCCGCTATCGCCGCCGCCTTGAAACGGTTACCTGGGGACCTGGGAGCCAAAGCGCGCGCCTTCATCCAGACCCACCATACCCTCGAGGCTAGCGCCAAGCGCCTCTTTACCATTTTGGAGGAAACGTGAAGGTAGACTACCTTATCCTAGGTGCCGGCTTCACCGGGGCCACCCTGGCGGAGCGCATCGCCAGGGAGCTGGGCAAGAGGGTATTGGTGGTGGACCGGAGGCAGCACATCGGGGGGAACGCCTACGACGAGTACGACCCCTCCGGGGTCCTGGTCCACCGCTACGGCCCCCACATCTTCCACACCCAAAGCAAGAAGGTGTGGGACTACCTCTCCCGGTTCACGGAGTGGCGCCCCTACTACCACCGGGTGCGGGCGGTGGTGGAGGGGAAGCCCGTTCCCCTCCCCTTCAGCCTGGCCTCCCTGAGGCGTCTCTTCTCGGAGAGGCTGGCGGACCGGTTGGAGGAGAAGCTCCTCGCCCACTTCGGCTACGGGAGCCGGGTGCCCATCCTGAGGCTCAAGGAGGCCCAGGACCCCGACCTTCGCTTCCTGGCCGAGTACGTGTACAAGAACGTCTTTGAGGGGTACACCCTGAAGCAGTGGGGCTTGCGACCGGAAGAGCTTTCCCCTTCGGTAACGGGGCGGGTCCCCATCCTGGTGAGCTACGACGAGCGCTACTTCCAAGACCCCTACCAGGCCATGCCCAAGGAGGGGTACACGGCCCTTTTCCGGAGGATGCTGGACCACCCCAACATCAAGGTCCTCCTGGGGGCGGACTGGAAGGAGGTGGAGGGGGAGGTGCGCTTCCACCGCCTCATCTTCACCGGCCCCATGGACGAGTTCTTCGGCTACCTGCACGGACCCCTGCCCTACCGCTCCCTGCGCTTCCGGCTGGAGCACCACCCCCAGCCCTGGTTCCAGGAGGTGGGCACGGTGAACTATCCGGGCGAACACCCTTTCACCCGCATCACCGAGTTCAAGCACCTGACCGGGCAGGACCTCTTGCCCCACACCACGGTGGCCTATGAGTACCCGGAGGCCTACACCCCGGGGGAGAACGAGCCCTACTACCCCGTGCCCCGGGAGGAGAACGAAGGACGGCTTAGGCTTTACCAGGAGGAGGCGGCCAAGTTGAAGACCGTCCTCTTCGCTGGGAGGCTTGGCGACTACCGCTACTACAACATGGACCAGGCGGTGGCCAGGGCCTTGAAGCTTTTTGAGGAGGTGGCTAAGGGGTGAAGGAACAGGTAGCCCACATTTTCCCCGGTATGGGGCGGGGAGGCGGTCCCAGTGGATATGCCCGTCAGCTAAGGGAGGCTCTAGAACTTCTCCAATGTTCCCACTGTGCCGTGGAACTTCTTTTCCCTCCACCCCAGGTCCACGAACCCCCCATCAAGGGAAAGGGCAAAGGTTGGCCCGCTCTCCTGAAGGGCATTCTCAAGCAATTTCCCAAGGTCTACCAGGCCCTGAAAGCGGTTAAGGAGCATTGGGACTTCAGGGATCTCCTGGACCGCTTCACCCTCTCCCAGGTGGAGGAGATGAAGCGATCAAGGGTCCTGGTGTTCCACGAATGGTGGCTTGCCCACGCTTATCTGGAGAAGGTCGGCCGCCAAGAGGGGCAGAAGGTGCTCCTGATGTCCCATTCTCCTGTGGAGTGGGCGCGGGAATATGCAGATACCCTTAAGTCCTATGCCGGCCCCTCCCTCCTATGGGAGGTCGTGTATGGGCTTTATGCGAAAAAAGAGCTTCGCACCTGGTCCTCTTGCGATGGTCTCGTGGCACCAAGCCGTCACTCCCTGGAAGGGTACTTTCCCGGCAATGGGCGAAAGCGAATCCGGGAGCTCCGGGTACTAGAGCTACCAACAGGCGTGCAAGAGCTCGTGCCCAAGAGGCCTCTTGAGGAGGTGCGCAGAACCTGGGGCCTGCCGCAGGAGGCCATGGTGCTGGGATTTTTTGGGCGGAGGCATCCCCATAAGGGCTATGACATCTTCTACCGCTTAGCCCTGCTAGCCCTTGGGAGGATGCCGGAGCTGGTCTTTGTAAGCGCGGGAAACGGACCTCTAGCCCCTCCGCCCGTACCCAATCTGCGCCACTTGGGGTTTCTCGCTGGGGAAGAGTTGGCCGATGCCATAAACGCCTGCGATCTCATCCTCGTACCTAACCGGGTGACCTATTTCGATTTGGTGATCCTGGAAGCCATGTCCTTAGGAAAGCCCGTGATCACCACCCGGATAGGAGGGGCCAGGAGCATCCTTGCCCCCGGCGTATACCTTGTGGACCATGCGCAATTGGGCCCTGAAGAGCTCTTGCGGCTGGTGGCCCATTTGGCCCAACGCCGGGAAGCCCTATCCGAGGCCGGTAGGGAAAACAGGCGGGTTTATGAAGAGCGCTATAGCCTCAAGGCCTTCGCTAGGAGACACTGCCAGGCAGCGGAAGCCCTCTTAGAATGGGCCAGAGGAGGTTCATGTCCAGACCCCTTCGTATCCTTCACACTCTCCCAGGCCTAGGCTTAGGGGGGCTAGAGAGGTTTGTGGCAAACCTGGCCCTGGCCCTGGACGCGGAGGGCTTGGAAGTAGCCTTGGTCAGCCTACAAGAACCCCAAGGAGGGGAGCTGGAGGAGGTTTTGGGGAAGGCGGGCCTCCCCGTGTACCATTTGGGAGCAAGGGGAAGGTTGGACCCAAGGGCCTTTGTGCGCTTTGGGAAAGTCCTCTTTCGCCTTAGACCCGATATCGTGCATTCCCATTGGCATGACCTCATCTACCCCCTGGGGCTTCCCATCTCCCGAAAGGGGTGGGTCTATACTGTACACAACCTTCCTGAACGTGAAGCGGGACCCAAGGGGAGGCTGGTACGGCGGATGGCCATGAGGCTGGGAATGGTACCGGTGGCGGTTTCCCAGGCGGTGGCCACCAGCTTCAAGGACCTTTACGGTAGAGAGGCTTTTATGATCCCAAACGGTATTCCCCTTTTCGCCTTTTCCCTGGGGGATGAGGCCAGGCGGGCTTGGCGGAATGAGCAGGGTTTGACGGAAAGGGACACGGTGTTCCTTTTCCTGGGGAGGTTCTCTCCGCAAAAAGACCCTCTCCTCCTCCTGGAGGCCTTTTCCGAGGTCCTACGGGGGAAGGAACACCTTTGGCTCTTTCTGGTGGGGGATGGCCCCTTGCGCCAAGACCTCGAGGAGGCGGTGATAAGGAAAGGAATTGGAAACCGCGTTCGTTTTCTAGGGGTGCGTAGGGATATCCCGGAAATCCTGGCGGGGGGAGACGTGGTAATCCTTCCTTCCCGCTA
>NZ_CALLUR010000010.1:0-9592 GCF_938010445.1 uncultured Thermus sp. | reverse complement strand
TCCAGCTCCTGGGCCTTCCTCGCTCCTCGCCAGATCGCTTTGCCAACCGTGGTAAGCTGCACTCGGGGGGCCTCCTTCCGGAGTCGGTCCCCCTCTTTTTATCCCAGCCCAGAGTCTCACATGTGTTTGTCCGGGTTCAGGTGAGGGACGCCCCAGCATGCGCACCTGGAAGGCCCTTAGGAGGTCGGTTTTGCTGAGGATGCCCAAAAGGCGGTCCTCTGCCATCACCAGGGCCCGGGCATACCCCTGTTCCGCCATGCGTTCTAAGGCGGTGAGGGCGTCCTCCTCGGGGGAAAGGACCAGGGGCTCCTTCAGGTAGTGGGCCACTGGGGCCAGGGGGTTGGCGCCCTCCAGGCCCTCGAGGCCCACCACCCCCAAAACCCGCCCCTCCTCCACCACGGGGAAGCCGGAAACCTTATGGACCAAGGCCAGGCTCAAGACCTCCTGGACGGGAAGGGAGGGGGGGATGACCAAGGGTTCTGGGGTCATGAGGTCCTTGACCTTGAGCCCACTTAGGGCCTGGGCCAGGAGGGTGGCCTCCACCTCGGCCCTCGAGGCCATGTACACGAAAAAAGCGATGAGGATCAGGAAGGGATTGAAGACCACCAAACCGAATAGCCCCAGGGCCCAGGCCACCGCTTGGCTTAAGGCCAGGGCCTGCCGGGTGGCCTGGAGGTAGGGTTTTCTGAAGGCCAACAGCGCCCGGTAGACCCGTCCCCCATCCAGGGGCAGGGCAGGGAGGAGGTTGAAAAGCCCCAGCATCAGGTTCACCAGGGCCAGGTAGTGGGTGAGAAAGCCCAAGGCCCCGGTTTCTACCCGGGCCATGCGGAAAAAAAGGGCCAGGGCGAAGCTCACCCCTGGGCCTGCCAGGGCCACCCAGAGCTCCTTTTTGGGTTCTTGGGGGATGCGCTCCATCTGGGCCACGCCTCCGAGAAGCCAGAGGGTGATGCGCTTGGTCTCAATGCCGAAGCGCCGGGCGGTGAGGGCATGGCCGAGCTCGTGCAGGAGCACGGAGAAAAAAAGACCCAAGGCGGCCAAAAGGCCCAGAAGAAAGGGCCAAGGGCCTTGGAGGAGGCTGGGGTCTTGCGGCAGGCCAAAAAGCTCCAGGTAGATGGGCAGGTTGCTCCCAATGAGGAAGGCCAAAAGGGGCAGGATCAGGAGAAGGGAAAGGTCCAGTTGGATGGGGATCCCCAGGAGGCGGAAAAGGGTTAGGCCGCGCTGGAACATGCCTCAAGTATAGGGGGGTGGCGATGGGGGCCTTGATAATGACCGGTCAGTCAGGCTTAGGATAGGGGGGTGCTGGCCTTGGCCCTCCTCCGGGATCCCCTTTACCGCGCCTACTGGCTGGCCCTTTTCACCTCCCAGATGGGCACCTGGATGCAGGCGGCGGCCCAAGCCTGGCTGGTTCTTCTCCTTACGGGGAGCGCCGAACGGCTTGGGCTGGTGGTGGCCTTGCAGTTCCTGCCCTCCTTGCTTTTCTCCCTTCCCGCTGGGGTTTTAGCGGACCGGTACCCCAAGCGGAACCTCCTTCTCTTCACCCAGGGGGGCATGATGCTCCTGGCCCTTCTCATGGCCCTTTTCATCCTCACAGGGTGGGTGCGCTACGGCCACGTGCTCCTCTTCGCCTTCCTCTATGGGGCCCTGAATGCCATGGACCTTCCCGTGCGCCAAAGCTTCACCGTGGAGCTGGCGGGCCGGGACCGCTACCCCGGGGCCATCGCCTTAAACTCCTTCGGTTTCAACCTGAGCCGGCTATTGGGGCCAGCCCTGGCCGGGGTTTTGATCGCCCTTTTCGGCGTGGGGGTGGCCTATCTGGCCAACGCCCTTTCCTTTCTGCCCCTTCTTTGGGTCCTCCGTCAGGTGCCCCCCGGTTCCAGGGGCGAGGAGGGGGATGGCCGCTGGTGGCGGGAGGCCCAAGAGGGGGTGCGGTTTGTCCTGGAAAACCCTCTGGTGCGCCGGGTGGTGGGGCTGGTGCTGTTTGCCAGCCTCCTGGGGATGAACTTCCAGACCCTGGTGCCCGCCTATGCCCGGCTGGTGCTGGGTCTTTCCGCCACCGGGTATGGGGCCTTGCTTTCCAGCGTGGGGCTTGGAGCCTTGGGGGCGGCCTTGGTCATGGCCTTTACCGGTAAGCCCAAGCCGAAGAGGCTACTTCTAGGGGTTTTTCTCCTTTCCCTGGCGCATCTCGGCCTTTACCTGCCCCAGGCCTCCTTGGCCTCTTTGTTTCTGGCCCTGGGGGGGTTTGGCATGATCTCCGTGCTCATCAACGCCAATACCCTGGTGCAGCTTTCCGTGCCCGACCGGATCCGGGGCCGGGTCATGGCGGTGTACAGCCTGGTGATGCTGGGAACCGGGCCTTTGGGGGCTTACCTCACCGGCCTCCTTTTTGAACATCTGGGAGGACGGCTGGCCGCCTTGGTCCTAGGGGGAGCCGTGCTCCTGGTGGGCCTGTACCAGCTGCGTGCCTGGCCTACGGAGCCCAGTCCTCCGGCCTAGGCCCGAGGCCCAAGCGCCAGGCCACCCCTTGGGCTACCCGGACTCCCGCCTTGCCGTCCCCATAGGGGTTTTTGCCCTGGCGCATGCGGGCCAGTTCCTCCGGGTTTCGCAAAAGCCCGGCCACCACCCGGTATACCCTTTCGGGATCCGTGCCCGCCAGCTTGAGGATGCCCGCTTCCAGGCCTTCCGGCCTTTCCGTCACGTTCCTGAGCACCACCACCGGCACCCCCAAGGCGGCCCCTTCCTCCTGCAGCCCGCCGGAGTCGGTGACGAGAAGGAGGCTTTCCCGCATGAGGGCGGCCATGGGGCCATAGTCCAGGGGATCCAGCAGGATAAAGTTCCTCACCCCTTTGAGCACGGGAAAGACGGCCTCCCGCACCACGGGGTTCAGGTGCACGGGGTAGACGAAGGTGAGGTGGGGAAAGGCCTCGGCCACCTTCCTTAAGGCCCGGGCCAGCTCGGAAAGTATGGGCCAGTTCTCCCGGCGGTGCATGGTGACGGTCACGTAGGGCCCCGGAGGAAGTCCCTGGGGAAGCTGGCCTAGGCGGGCGGCCAAGAGCACGGCATCCACCCCGGTCTGGCCGGTGACCAGGATGGTTTCGGGGGGCTTGCCTTCCCGCAACAGGTTTTCCCGGGCCAGCGGGGTGGGGGCGAAGTCCAGGTCGGTGAGGGCGTCGGTGAGGCGGCGGTTGGCTTCCTCGGGGAAGGGTTCCTTGAGGTTGCCGCTTCTTAAGCCTGCCTCCACATGCCCCACGGGAAGCCCCACCAGAAAGGCCGCCCAGGCCACGGCGAAGGTGGTGAGGGTATCCCCGTGCACCAGCACATAGTCCGCCCGCAGCTCCTCCAGGGCCCTGGCGGCCTGGGGCAGGATGCGGGCCGCCAGGTCGGGGAGGGCCTGGCGTTCTTGCATCACGTCCAGGTTTCTGTCCTCCCGGATGCCAAAAAGCCCCAAGGCCTGCCTGAGTTGCTCCCGGTGCTGCCCCGTGAGGAGGACTAGGGGTTGGATATGGGGATGCCCCTTCAGGGCCAGGTAGACCGGGGCCATCTTGGTGGCCTCGGGCCGGGTTCCAAAGGCTAGAACCACCCGCTTCATGCTATTCCACCCCCTTCCACAGGGCCCTTAGGCGGCGGTAGGTCACCCAGCCCAGGCCCGAGACTGTGGCCAAGAAGCTTGCCAAAATCGCCTCCTTGGGCATCCCCAGATAGGCCATGGCCAGGAGGTTGAAGAGGAGGGCCAGGCCCCAGAGGAGGAAGGCCACCCGCCTTTGCGAAAGCCCCCGGGCGAGAAGCCGGTGGTGGATGTGGTCCTTGCCCGGGGTGGAAAGGGGGTTCTGCCCCCTTAAAAGCCTGCGCACCACCACCTGGGTGGTGTCCAGGATGGGCAGGAGGAGGAAGAGGGCGGGTGGCAAGAGCCCTAAAAAGGTGGTGAGCTTTAGGTTGCCCAGAAGGGCGGTGGCCGCCAGGGTGTAGCCCAGGAAGTAGGCTCCGGCATCCCCCAGGATGATGCGGCTGGGGTGGAGGTTGTGCCGTAGAAAGCCTAAGGCGGCCCCGGCTAAGGCGGCCAGGACCAGGGTGCCTGCGGCCCAGTAGGGGAACTGGGCGCTCACGAAGAGGAGGCTCATGGCGCTGATGTAGGCGATGCCCGCAGCCAGACCGTCCAAGCCGTCCATCAGGTTCAAGGCGTTGGTAAGGCCCACCACCCAAAGCCAGGTGAGGAAAAGCCCCAAGGCGGGGTCCAAAGGAGTGCCGAAGGCGGCCTCAAACCGCACCCCCACCGCCATGAGGAGGAGGGCCGAGAGGGTTTGGGCAAAGAGGCGGAAAAGGGGAGGGAGGCCGAACTGGTCATCGATGAAGCCCACCAGCACCAGCCAGGCCCCCCCGAGGAGGATGGCCAGGACCTGGATAAGAACGTGCTCCACCAGGATAGGCCTTAAAAAGGCCGCCACCACCAAGGCCAAGACCACGCCTGCATAGACCGCGAGGCCCCCGGCGTTGGGCAGGGGCTCCCGGTTGAGGCGCCTTTCGTTGGGCATGTCCGCCCACCCCACCTTAAGGGCGAAGCGGCGCACCTGGGGCAGGAAGCGCCAGGTGAAAAAGAGGGCCAGGAGGAAGACAAAGACCACCGTGAGCCAGCCGGTGCCCCCGGGCTCGGCCACCCCGATTTTCCTAAGGAGTTCCGTCATTTGGTCCCGTAGATCCGGTCCCCGGCATCCCCTAGGCCGGGGACGATGTAGCCGTGGTCGTTCAGGCGTTGGTCTATGGCGGCCACCACCACCTCGGTGTCCGGGTGGTCCTGGGCGATGCGCTCCAGGCCCTCGGGGGCGGCGATAAGGCACATGAGCTTGATCCCCGTGGCCCCCTTTTCCTTGAGGAGGGAGAGGGCCCGGCTGGCGCTACCTCCCGTGGCCAGCATGGGGTCCAGGAGGAAGACCCGGCGCTCGTGGATGTCGGGGGGAAGCTTGGCGTAGTACTGAACGGGTTGGAGGGACTCGGGGTCCCGGTAGAGGCCGATGTGCCCCACGCGGGCATGGGGCACCAGCTTGAGGATGCCCTCCACCATGACCAGACCAGCCCGCAGGATGGCCACCAGGGCCAGCTTCTTCCCGGAAAGCACCTTGACCCGGGCGGGGGCCACGGGGGTTTCCACCTCTGTCTCCGTGAGTTCCAGGTCCCGCATGGCCTCGTAGGCCATGAGGAGGGATACCTCCTCGGCCAGTTCACGGAAGTCCTTGGCGCCCGTGCGCGCGTCGCGAAGGTGGGCCAGCTTGTGCTGGACCAGGGGGTGGTCCACCAGGGTGATCCTCATCCCCCAAAGCCTAGCATGCCCGCTTTCTTGGGGGAAAGCAGTCTTGGAAGAAGCCCAGGGCCCGGGGGAGCTTTTCCTCCAGAGCTTCCTGGAAACCCTCGGGCTTCTTGGTGCGAAACCAGTGGAGATCGTGGAGGTAGGTGAGAGGCACGTAAAAGGCCAGTCGCTCCCGTACCTCCCTTGGGTAAAAGCGCGCCAGGCGAAAGAGGACCTTTCGGGCGGCTTCCTCTCCCAAAAGGTCTAGGCTTCCCGTCTTCAGGAGGGCCAGGTCCCGGGCGGGATCGTCGCCGCCGGAGCGGACCCAGTCCACCAGGAGCACCTCGGGGCCTTCCTGGAAAGGGCTCTCCGGCACCTTGAGGAGGAGGTTTCCCGCCCAGGCGTCCCGGTGGCAAAAACGGCGCTCCACGCCTGCCGCCATGCCCACTTCCCGCTTTAGGGCTTGGATCAGGGAGCGGGCTTCGGGTATCTCGTGGAGGCTTTCGGCGAATAGCTCAAGCCGTTCCTGGAGCTCCTGGTGTTCCACGTAGCCGGGCTCGGGCAGGCGGTGGAGGGAGAGGAAGAGGTGGGAAAGGGCAGCCAGGGCTTTGGGGGTAAAGAACTTGGGGGTAAAGGGCTCTCCCGGGAAGCGGCGGGTGATGAGGACCCCGTGCCCGGCCACCTGGGCCACTCCCAGCACCAAGCTTCCCAGGCCTGCCCGGGCCATCCTCCTGGCCTCGAGGGCCGCCAGATGGGCTTCCTGTGGGCGGTATACCTTGTAGACCTGGTCTCCATCCGTGTACACCCGGGCTTCAAAGCCGCCCAGAGGGGTGAGGCGTGGAAGGAGTTCGGGGGGAAGGAGGCCCTTCAGGGCCGAAACCGCCACGGGCTCTATTTTAACGGCCCTCCCCCCTTGGAAGCCGCCATCGGCTAACCTGGGCTCGTGGAGCTTCTTCGCCTCGAGGCCACGGTCCTCTCCTTGGGGGATCGGGTCCTTTCCTTTGACCGGGAGGGCCGGCCCTACCACTACTTCCGCCAGGGGCTCACCTACAAGCGGTCGCTGGATGGGAGCCTGCACCTCCGTTACCGGGAGGAGGCGCGGAAAAGGCGCCGCTTGGGGGAAGGGGAGGCCCTGGAGGTCTACGGGGAGATCCTGGAGCTGGCGGAGGCCCACCTGCAGGACCCCGTGCGCCGGGCCGAGGTCCTCCGTTGGACCCCCGAGGCGCTTCTGGACCCCACCCCCTACCGGAGGGCCTACGCCTGGCCCGTGAGCATCCTTCCTCCCGATGCCTACCTCTCCGTGGTCCTCCAGGCCACCACGGGATGCACCTGGAACCGGTGCGCCTTCTGCTCCTTTTACCAGGACCGCCCCTTTCAAAAACGAAGCCCGGAGGCCTTCCGGGAGCATGTGGAGCGGGTGTTGGAGCTACTGGGCAAGGGAAGGCTATTGCGGAAGGGGGTTTTCCTGGGGGATGGCAATGCCCTGGCCTTAGGCGAGCCCCTTCTTCCCCTTCTGGAAGAGGTGCGCCGGGTCTTTCCCCAGGAGGCCATCCTGGGTTTCCTGGACCTTTTCACCGGGGTTAGGAAGGAGCCCTTTTGGTGGGAAAGGCTAAAGGCCTTGGGGCTGGGGCGGGTGTATGTGGGTCTGGAGACAGGACACGCCCCCCTTTTGGCCCTCCTCAACAAGCCCGGGCACCCGAGGGAAGCCCTCTCCCTGGGGCGAAGCCTCAAAGGGGCCGGGCTTTCCCTGGGGGTGATCCTCCTGGTGGGGGCAGGGGGCGTGGCCTATGCCGAGGCCCACCGCCGGGAAAGCCTGGCCCTCCTGGCCGAGCTTCCTTTGGGGAAGGAGGACGTGGTCTACCTATCCCCTTTCCAGGTGGAGCCGGGTACCCCTTATGCCGCCTTGGGTTTGGAGCCCCTTCCTCAGGTGGAGGAGGAGCTGGCCGCTTGGGCCTCAGCCTTGCGCCGGATGGGGCTAAGGGTGGCCCGGTACGACATCCGGGAGTTTGTCTATTAAGAAGCCTGGGCCCTATGCCCAGGCTTCTTAATCGGGATTCGCGGTCCTTCAAGGCGAGGTGAGGATTATTCCGCTTCTCCCTACCACCACGAACTGCCCGTTGGCGAAGTTAACTCCCTCGAGCCAATCGCCTACCCCAGAGCTTTGCGCGATTAGGCTGGACCCATCAGGGGAGGTCAGGATAGTGCCGTTCTCGCCCACAATCACAAAAAGGTTGGCTGCGAAAGTAAGGTTGGTGAGGTACTTGGTGGTGCCCGAGTTTAAGGAGGACCAGGTGGTTCCATCGGGGGAGGTTAAGACTACGCCACCCCCACCCACGGCCAGCCAGCGGTTTCTTCCGAAGGTCACGCTTTCCAGCGTGACCAGGGTGTTGGAGGGGCGAGGGGACCAGGTGGTGCCGTCACTGGAGATCAAGATGGTACCCCTGCCACCTACGGCAAGGAAACGGCCGTTGGCAAAGGCGATGCCCTCTAGGTCGTTGGCGGTTCCGGAGTTTTGGCTATTCCAGATCGTCCCATCGGAGGAGGTCAGCACCGTGCCGCTCCGGCCCACGGCTACATAGCGTCCGTTGCCGTAGGTAATCCCTAGGAGCTCCTTATCGGTTCCCGAGGTTTGCGAGTTCCAGGTGGCTCCATTTGGGGAAACCAGGATGGTCCCACCTGTCCCCACCGCTACGAAGCGCTGGTTGGCATAGATCACGCTGCGCAGGAGGGCCGTGGTTCCCGAGGAGTGCGGTGTCCAGACTGCGCCATCCGTTGAGGTGAGGATGGTTCCATTCCCTCCCACCGCCACGTACACACCGTTACCGAAAGCCACGCTAAAGAGGTGGGCGGACGTCCCAGACTGCCTCAGGGTCCAGCGTGTTCCCAAGGAGTTATCGGCGCTTCGTGGGCTGCAGCCGCTCAAGCTTAGCGCCAGTAGGAAAATCCCTGTCCAAAGCCAACCCAAACCTTTAGCCGCGGGAGGATTTTTCATCTTATCACCCCCTCACTGCCCAAGGTAGTCGCGGGACCTTACACCGTTCTTAAACGCTGGATCGGTAGGGTATACTTGGGGCCATGAGCGCCGCGCATGAACGGGAACTCTATGAGGCCTGGGTGGAGCTCCTCTCCTGGATGCGGGAGTATGCCCGGGAAAAGGGGGTCCGGTTTGAGAAGGAGGCCGACTTCCCCGACTTCATCTACCGCATGGAGCGCCCCTACGCCCTCCCCACCACCATCATGACCGCCTCCCTTTCCGACGCCCTGGGCGAGCCCTTCCTCCTGGCGGATGTCTCCCCCCGGCATGCCCAGCTGAAGCGCATCGGCATCCGGCTTCCCCGGGCCCATATCCACCTGCACGCCCACTATGAGCCCGGGAAAGGGTTGGTGACGGGAAAGGTTCCCCTCACCAAGGAGCGCTTCTTCGCCCTGGCCGACCGGGCCCGGGCGGCCTTGGCCTTCGCCTAGCCCTCGAGGGCCTCCCAGAGCTTGAGCACCACCCGGTGCAGGAGGGCCAACGTGCGGTGGGTGGGCTTAAGGCGGGGGCCTTCTACCACCAGGTACCCTTCTTGCGTCAGGGATCGGAGGGCGGGGTTTAGGCGGGGCCAGAGGCTGAGGCCGGTTCGCCTTTCCAGGGCTCCCACATCCACCCCCTCCCTAAGCCGCAGGCCCAGCATCAGGCTTTCCTTGGCGTGTTCCAAGGGGGAGATGCTCTCTTCCTCGGGTGGCTCCCGCAGAAGCCAGCGGGGAAGGGGGGGGTGGGTGCGGCGGAAGGCATAGGCGTTTGGGCCTTGCCCCGGGTACTGGCCCGTGGCGCCGGGTCCCAGGGCCAGCCAAAACCCCGCGCGCCAGTAGACCAGGTTGTGCTGGGCCTCCTCCCCGGGCCTGGCGAAGTTGGAGACCTCGTAGCGCCGAAGCCCGGCCTCTTCCAGGATGGCCTCCGCCTTCTCCATGGCCCAGGCTTCCCTTTCCGGGTCCTCCTTCAGCCCCAGGAGGGCGAAGGGGGTACCCTTTTCCACCTGCAGGGTATAGGCGGAAACGTGGCCCACCCCCAGGGAGGCCGCCTCCTTAAGGTCCTTATCCACCTCCTGCATGGGGAGGCCCAGGATGAGGTCCAAGGAGACCCTAAAGCCCCCTTCCAAGGCCATCTCCACGGCCCTAAGGGCCCCTTTGCGCCCATGGGCCCTTCCCAGGAACCGCAGCACCCCGTCCTGGAAACTCTGCACCCCTAAGGAGAGGCGGTTTACCCCGAGGTCCCTTAACAGGCGAAGCCTCTCCTGGTTCAGGGTGCCGGGGTTGGCCTCGAGGGTCACCTCGGCG
>NZ_CALLUR010000009.1:0-5112 GCF_938010445.1 uncultured Thermus sp. | reverse complement strand
GAAGTACGGGAAGTTCCAGGCGCAAGGCGTCCTTCATCTAATCCCTATCATAGCCCGGAAGAAGGGGAAGAAAAAACCCGAGGGCACAAAGCCCCCGGGGCGTGGCCCGGTTCCCTACAGGCCCACGGTCACCAAGGCCTTTGGCTCTTTGAGTTTGAGGGTGACCATGCCCGCAGGCAGGCCCTGGACCTCGAGGCCCAGCCAAAACTTTCCTTGGGCGACGCCCTGGGTGAGGTTTTTCCCGCCAAGGGAAAGAGAGGTGCTCTGGGTGCCCGAGAACGAGGCTTCGCCTACCTTCTCATCGGAGTCTCCCGGGGTGCAGGTGTAGACTGGGATATTGTAGATACTGAGGTCAGAACAGTTGGGGTCGGAGGCGGGGACAAGGAGGCGCGCATAGAAGCCCAGGGTAGCGTTGAGGGCTGTGTCCGCCTCGAGGGTGCCCGTAATGGCCACGGCCTGTGGGGCAACGGGGGGTGGGTTGAAGGCCAGGGCGTCTTTGGGGTAGAGGATTCTGCCCTTGGTCTCGAATAGAACCATAGCCTTAAATTCCTGCTCTGGCAAAGGGATCTGAAGGGTTACCGAGCAGGCTGCCAGCAGGGGGAGAAGGCTCGCCAGGATGAGGGGGAATCCCCGGATGCCAGGCGTCCTCATGGGGGTGAGTTTACCCCAAGGCCTGCTCCCGGTCGGGGTACCATGGACCCGTATGCACCGCCTGCTCTTTGCCCTGGACCCGGAGGAAGCCCATGAGCTCACCCTGAGGGTCCTTTCCCTGTGGTCGGAAAGGGGCCCCCTTTTGGAGGTCCCCGCCAGGCTCCTCCGGGTGGAGGACCCAAGGCTTCAGGTGGAAGCCCTTGGCCTACGCTTTCCCAACCCCTTGGGCCTGGCGGCGGGTATGGACAAGGATGCCCGGGCCCTGGGGGCCTGGTGGGCCTTGGGCTTCGGCTTTGCCGAGGTGGGGACCCTCACCCCTAGGCCCCAGGAGGGAAACCCCAGGCCCAGGCTTTTCCGGCTGGTGGAGGACCGGGCTCTTATCAACCGCATGGGCTTTAACAACCGGGGGGCGGAGGAGGCGGCCAGGAGGCTCTGGCGCTTTCGGGAAAGGGGGCTGGCCTTCCCGGTGGGGGTGAACCTGGGGAAGAACCGGGATACCCCCTTGGAGCGGGCGGCGGAAGACTACCTAAGGGCCCTCCAGGCCCTGGAGCCTTATGGGGACTATTTCGTCCTCAACGTGAGTTCCCCCAACACCCCGGGGCTTCGCACCCTCCAGGAGGGCCCCTTCTTGGACGAGCTCCTCTCCCAGCTCCGCCCGGCCACCCCTAAGCCCCTCCTCCTCAAGGTGGCCCCGGACCTCTCATGGGAGGCCTTGGACCAGGTGGTGGAGCTTTGCCGAAAGCACGGGCTTGAGGGCTTGGTGGCGGTGAACACCACCCTGGAGCGGCCCGGCCTCCAAAGCCCCTGGGCCCGTGAGGCCGGGGGGCTTTCGGGAAGGCCCTTAAAGGGAAAGGCCCTGGAGGTGTTGCGCCACCTTTCCCGGGTGGAGGGCCTCACCCTGGTGAGCGTGGGAGGAGTGGAGGGCCCGGAGGATGTTTGGGAGCGCTTGAAGCTGGGCGCCCGGTTGGTCCAGGTCTACACCGGCTTGGTCTACGGAGGACCCCTTTTCCCCCGCCGGGTGCTAAAAGGGCTTCTGAAGCTTATGGAGGCGGAGGGGGTGCGGAGGCTCGAGGAGGTTTGGCCCCCTACACCGTGAGGCCACCCCCACGGGATAGCCCCCCTTCCACCGGGAGGACCTGGCGCCAGGCCCGGGCGGTGGCCCGGCCCACCCCTTCCCGGCGAGTCCCCTGCGGGTTGGCTTCCAGGGGACCCGGTTATGCCAGCGCCTGGTATACCGCCCGTCCCTCCACCAGGGTTAGGACCGGCCACCCCCCTAAGACCCAGCCCGCCCAAGGGGAGAAGCGGGCTTTGGAGGCGAAGGCCTTGGGGTCCACGGGGCGTTCCTTGGGGTCCAGCAGGACCAGGCTGGCCTCGGCGCCCTCCTCCAGGTGCAGGGGCTTGAGGCCGAGGACCTTCCTTGGGCCATCGGTGAAAAGCTCCACCAGGCGGCTTAGGGGGAAGCCCCGCTTCAGGTGAAGCTCGGTGTAAAGGAGGGGGAAGGCCACCTCGAGGCTGGGAATCCCAAAAGGAGCCCTTAGGAGGTCCATCTCCTTCTCCGCCTGGGTGTGGGGGGCGTGGTCGGTGGCGATGGCGTCCAGGGTGCCGTCCAGAAGCCCTTCTATAAGGGCTTCCACGTCCTCTGGGGTGCGGAGGGGTGGGGCGACCTTGAAAAGGGGGTCAAAGGAGCGGAGGGCCTCCTCGGTGAGGGTAAGGTGGTGGGGGGTGGCCTCGGCGGTCACGGGAAGCCCGGCCCTCTTGGCCTCCCGCAGGAGCTCTAGTCCGCGCTTGGTGGAAAGGTGCTGGATGTGGAGGTGGGGCCTTTTCGGGCTGCGGCGCAGGGCGTAGCGCAGGACCTCCAGGTCCCGGGCGATCCGGGCAGCCTCCGCCTCCGGCGGGTTTCCGGGAAGGCCTAGGAGGTCGGCTAAAGGACCGTCGTTCATCACCCCGCCCCGGCGCAAGGAGGCGTCCTCCGCATGCACCGCCACGGGTAGGCCCAAGGGGGAGGCCTGCAAGAGCCCCGCCGCCAAGATCCCCGCATCCTCATTGGTGTGGCCGTCGTCGGTGAGGAGGGAGGCCCCAGCCTCCTTCAGGAGGCCGGCTTCCGTGAGGGCCTTTCCCTCTTGGGCTTGGGTTAGGGCCGCGGCCGGGTGGAGCCGGGCTAGGCCCAGGGCCTGGGCCTTCTTCCTTAGGGCCCGCACCGCCTCGGGGGTGTCCACGGGCGGGGAGGTGTTGGGCATGGAGACGATGTCCGTGTACCCGCCCCGCACGGCGGCAAGAAGCCCCGTGGAAAGCTCCTCCTTCACCTCCTGGCCCGGTTCCCTAAGGTGGGCGTGGAGGTCCACAAAGCCAGGGGCAAGGTAAAGGCCCCTGCCGTCCATGACCGTTTCCGCCTTCCCGCCATGGAGGCTCAGGATCCGGCCTTCCCCGATGAGTACGTCCACAGGACCCCTTTCCCCAAGGGCGTCCACCAGCTTGACGTTTTTGATGAGCAACATGCCGTGCCTCCTTTGGCCCTACCGCTCCTTCCCCACCAGGAGGTGGTAGAGGACCGCCATACGTACCGCTTGGCCATTTCGCACCTGGCGGTTCACCAGGCTTCTTTCCGAGTCCGCCAGCGTGCCCTCCAGCTCTATGTCCCGGTTCATGGGGCCAGGATGAAGAAGGGGGGCGTTGGGTTTCGCCTTTCTTAGGCGTTCCTCCGTCACCTGGTAGTGGGTGATGTAGTCCTGGAGGTGGATAAGACCTGCCTCCATGCGCTCCTTCTGGAGCCTTAGGACCATGACCGCATCTGCCTCCGCCAGGGCCTCTTCCAGATGGGGGGTGAGCCTAGCCCCGGGAAGGGTTTGGGGGAGAAGGGTGGGGGGGCCTGCCACCCAGACCTCGGCCCCGAGGAGGGGCAGGAGCTCCACGTTGGAGCGGGCCACCCGGGAGTGGAGGATATCCCCCACGATGGCGATCTTCTTGCCCTCCAGGGTGCCCAGGGCCTCCAGGAGGGTGTAGGCGTCCAAGAGGGCCTGGGTGGGGTGGGCCCGGCGCCCGTCCCCGCCGTTGATGACCACGCCCTTCACCCAGCGGGTGGCCTGGTGGGGAACCCCGGCGCTATCGGCCCGGATGACGTAGGCGTCTATGCCCATGGCCTCGAGGGTCAGAAGGGTATCCTTGTAGCTTTCCCCCTTCTGCAGGCTGCTGGCCTGAGCGGCAAAGGAGACCACATCCGCGGACATGCGCCTGGCGGCCAACTCAAAGGAGATGCGGGTGCGGGTGGAGGGTTCAAAGAACACCGTGGCCACGGTGAAGCCCTGGAGGGCGGGCACCTTTTTCACCGGTCTTTCCAGCACCTCGGCCATGACGCGGGCGGTGTCCAGGAGGTTTTCCACCTCGGGCCGGGTCCAGCCCTGGAAGTCCAGGAGGTGCCTCATGCCTCCTCCTTTTCCCAAAGCTCCACCCGGTCCTCGCCGTCCACTTCCGAGAGTTTCACCTTGACCACCTCGTTTCTGGCGGTGGGCACGTTCTTGCCCACGAAGTCGGCGCGGATGGGGAGTTCCCTATGCCCCCGGTCCACCAGGACCGCCAGGTAGATGCGCCTGGGGCGTCCCAGGTCCATGAGGGCATCCAGGGCAGCCCGGGCGGTGCGGCCCGTGTAGAGCACATCGTCCACCAGGACCAAGGCCTTCCCCGTGATGTCAAAGGGGATCCGGGTTTCCCGCACCTGGGGCCTGACCCCGATCTCGGAGAGGTCGTCCCGGTAGAGGGTGATGTCCAAAATCCCTACCGGCACCTCCTTCCCCTCAAACTCCCGGATGTAGCGGGCGATGCGTTCCGCCAAGGGGATGCCCCGGGTATGGATGCCGATGAGGGCCAGCCCTTCCACCCCCTTGTTGGCCTCTACGATCTCGTGGGCGATGCGGTATAGGGCCCGGCGCATCTCCTCGGCGTTTAAAAGCTCGGCCTTAAAGCGCACGGTTCACCTCCAAAAAGAAGCGGAGGCCAAAGCCTCCGCCTGGCTTCTTCCCTTTGTTGCCTTTATATCGCTCCATTTTTCCCCCTTTCCGGCCTCGCGGGACCGGTTTAAAGGCCATTCCCACCTTACACCCGGAAGGGGATGCTGGCAAGGGGGAAGTCCCGCCTGGGTTAGGCTCCAGGCGGGAGCGTTTGCGCGAGGAGCTTGGGTTTAGGCGGCCTTGGGCTTTTCCCGGGTGACGCTTAGGGCTAGAGCCCCCACAAGAAGGCCCACGATAACGGCGTTCCACATGGCGTTCCCCATTCCGCTAAAGCCCAGGATCCAGGGGGAGAGGAGGAGCCAGACACCCAAGACCACGCTCACCCACTCCTCCCACATGGGGCCACCCCTAAGGTGCATAAGGGCCATGAGCCCCACCACCACCCCCACGAGGACCGCATTCCACATGGCGGCGGGGGTGCCGCTAAATCCCAAAAGCCACGGGGAAAGGATGAGCCAAA
>NZ_CALLUR010000008.1:0-3439 GCF_938010445.1 uncultured Thermus sp. | reverse complement strand
TCCCGCCTTTGGGGTTTGGTGGGGTAGAGGCGGTACTTGAAAGCCTTCTTGTAGATACTATCCTGAATGTGCTTCACCTCCCATTCAGGTGGTGCTAGGTCGGGGGTGGTCCTCACACCGCTGGACTATTTGCTTTTAGTGTAGCACACTGTGGGGGGTCCATGTATCCCCGGACTGAAGGTCCGGGACATTATAGCCCCCCACACTCCCCTTTTCTCCAAAGGGCCCAAGGGCTTGGTAAACTTTAGATCATGTATGAGGCGGTTATCGGCCTCGAGGTCCACCTGCACCTGAAGACCCGGACCAAGGCCTTCTGCGGCTGTGAGGCCGAGTATTTTGGAGCCCCCCCCAACACCCACACCTGCCCCGTCTGCCTGGGCCTTCCTGGGGCCCTCCCCGTGCCCAACAAAAGGGCGGTGGAGTTTGGCCTAAGGCTGGCCCTGGCCCTGGGAAGCCGGGTTCCGGAAAGGCTGGTCTTCCACCGCAAGAACTACTTCTACCCCGACCTGCCCAAAAACTACCAGATCAGCCAGTACGACCTGCCCCTGGGCCAAGGGGGAAGCCTGCCCCTGGGGGAAAGGGCCGTGCGCATCAAGCGCCTCCATCTGGAGGAGGATGCCGGCAAAAGCCTCCACCTGGAGGACCGCACCCTTTTGGACCTGAACCGGGCGGGAAGCCCCTTGATTGAGCTGGTCACCGAACCCGATATCCAAAGCCCCGAGGAAGCCCGGCTTTTTCTCCAACGCATCCAGGCCCTGGTCCAGACCCTGGGGATCTCCGAGGCCAGCCCCGAGGAGGGGAAGATGCGGGCCGATGTGAACGTTTCCGTGCGCCGCCAAGGGGAGCCTTTGGGCACCAAGGTGGAGATCAAAAACCTCAACTCCTTTAAGAGCGTACAAAGGGCCCTGGAGTACGAGATCCGCCGCCAGACCGAGATCCTAAGGCGGGGGGAGAGGGTCAAGCAGGCCACCATGGGTTTTGAAGAGGGCAGCGGCAAAACCTACCCCATGCGCACCAAGGAGGAGGAGGCGGACTACCGCTACTTCCCCGAGCCCGACATCCCCCCGGTGCCCATCTCCCGGGAATGGCTCGAGGCCATCCGGAAAAACCTCCCCGAACTCCCCTGGGAAAAGGAAAGGCGATACCAGGCCCTGGGGATCAAGGCCCAGGATGCGGAGGTCCTGGCCTATACCCCTTCCCTGGCCCGCTTCCTGGACCAAGCCCTCGGCCTCGGCCAAGCCTCCCCCCAGGCCCTGGCCAACTGGCTTTTGGCGGACGTGGCCGGGCTCTTGAACGACCAGGGGCTTACCTTGGAACAAACCCGCCTTACCCCAGAGGGTCTCTCCCGGCTGGTGGCCCTCTTTGAACGGGGGGAGATCACCAGCCGGGTGGCCAAGGAACTCCTGCCCGAGGTGCTGGAGGGCCTGGACCCCGAGGCCCTGGTGCGGGAACGGGGCCTGAGGGTGGTGGCGGACGAGGGGGCCTTGAGGGCCGTGGTGACCGAGGTGATCGCCACCATGCCCGAGGCAGCGGAAAGCGTGCGCCAGGGCAAGCTTAAGGCCCTGGACGCCCTTTTGGGCCAGGTGATGCGGAGAACCAAGGGCCAGGCCAAGCCCGACCTGGTGCGCAGGCTCCTCCTCGAGGCCCTTGGGGTAGGATAAGGCCGATGCGCTACGAGGAAGCCGGGGTCCAGATAGAGGCCAAGGCGGAAGCCCTGAAGCGGGCCAAGGAGGCCATCGCCGCCACCTATACCCCGGAGGTCCTAAGGGGCCTGGGGGCCTTCGGCGGGCTTTTTGACGCGGGAAGGCTAAAGGAGATGGCCCACCCCGTGCTGGTGGCCACCACGGACGGGGTGGGAACCAAGACCCTTTTGGCCCTAAGGGCAGGGGATGTGTCGGGCCTGGGTTTTGACCTGGTCAACCACTCGGTGAACGACCTTTTGGCCCAAGGGGCTTTGCCCCTCTTCTTCATGGACTACTTGGCGGCCAGCCGCCTGGAGGAGGGGGTGCTCTCCGCCCTCCTCTCCTCCTTGGCCGAAGCCTGCAGGGCCCTGGGCATCCCCCTTCTGGGCGGGGAGACCGCGGAGATGCCCGGGGTTTACCGGGAGGGGGCCTGGGACCTGGCGGGGACCTTGGTGGGGGTGGTGGAAAAGGAGGAGGTCCTGGGCCCGGAAAGGGTAAGGGAAGGGGACGTGCTCCTGGCCCTTCCCTCCTCCGGTCCCCACACCAACGGCTACTCCCTGATCCGGAAGGTGGTGGAGGGGATGGACCTGGAGGGGCACGTGGCGGAACTGGGGGAAAGCCTCAAGGCCGCCCTCCTCCGTCCCCACCGGGCCTACCTGAAGGAGTTTCTCACGCTTAGGGAAGCGGGTGTGGAGCTCCACGCGGTGGCCCACATCACCGGGGGCGGCCTTCCGGAAAACCTCCCCCGGGCCCTTCCCGAGGGACTAGGAGCGGAAATCCACAAGGGAAGCTGGCCCATTCCCCCCATCTTTCCCTACCTGCAACGGAGGGGAAACATACCGGAGGAGGAGATGTACCGGGTTTTCAACATGGGCCTAGGGCTCATCCTGGTCCTACCGGAAAAAGACGCCCACAGGGCCCTGGAGCTGGTGGAAGGCTTTCTGGTGGGAAGGGTGGTGGCCGGCTCCGGAATCCGCCTGGTATGAAAGAGATCTGGCTCATCCGCCACGGGGAAACCGAGTGGAACGTCAATAAGCGCTTTCAAGGGCATCTGGATGTGCCCTTGTCCCCGGTGGGCATCGGCCAAGCCTTCCGCCTGGCCCAGCGGCTTGCCCGAAGCCAACTTCCCTTCCACCGGCTTTACGCCTCCGACCTACGCCGGGCCCGGGAAACCGCCGAGCCCCTGGCGGCGATGCTGGGCCTCCCCTTGGAAACCTCCCCGCTTCTGCGGGAGATTGACGTGGGTCTCCTGGCCGGCCTAAGCCGGGTGGAAGCGGAAGCCCGTTACCCCGAGTTCATCCAGGAAGCGCAAAAGGATCCCTGGCATACCCCCCGTCCGGGTGGGGAAAGCATGGCGGACCTGGCCCGGCGCCTGGAGGCTTTCCTGGAGGTGCTCCCACCCGGTCGCCACCTCCTGGTGACCCATGGTGGGGTCATCCGCGCGGCCCTGAAGATGGCCCTGGACCTCGAGGGCGATGCCTGGAGACGCTTCCACATCCCCAATACCTCCATCACCCGCATCCTTCTACCGGCTCAGGAGGTCTTAACGGTTTCCGATAGCGCCCACCTGGAAACCTGGGCCGACTGGCTTTCCGATGAAAGCGTCAAATAAAAAACCCCAGGCATAAGCCTGGGGTTTGTGTTGGAGCGGGAGACGGGACTTGAACCCGCGACCCCGACCTTGGCAAGGTCGTGCTCTACCAACTGAGCTACTCCCGCGTAGCAAAAATCCCCCGCACCGACCTACTCTCCCAGGA
>NZ_CALLUR010000007.1:0-41003 GCF_938010445.1 uncultured Thermus sp. | reverse complement strand
TGGACCAGGATGCGGTCTTCCAGGTGCCAGCGCACCGCCCGGGCCAAGACCGTGCGTTCCAGCTCCTGTCCCAGCCGGCGCATCTCCGCCACCGTGTGGCGGTGGGATACCCGCACCACGTCCTGCTCAATGATGGGCCCTTGATCCAGCTCCTCGGTGACGTAGTGGGCCGTGGCCCCGATGAGCTTAACCCCCCGCTCGTGGGCCTGGCGGTAGGGGTCGGCCCCGGCAAAGGCCGGCAGGAAGGAATGGTGGATGTTGATGATGCCCATGGGGTAGCGGGCCACAAACCGGGGGGAGAGGATCTGCATGTAGCGGGCCAGGACCACAAGCTCTACCCCTTCCTCCTCGAGGAGGGCCAGGATCCTCTCCTCGGCTTCCTCCTTCCGCCCCTTTTCCACGGGCACATGGTGGTAAGGGATACCGAAGCGCTCCACCTCCTCCTGGTGATGGGGATGGTTGGAGACCACCATCCGGAGGTCCATGGAAAGCTCCCCTACCCGGTAGCGCCAAAGGAGTTCCAAAAGGGCGTGGGCGGGCCGGGAAACCAAGATGGCCACCCGTTTCCTTTCCGAAGCGTAGGCCAAGCGCCACTCCATCTGAAAGCGGCTGGCCACCACGTCCTGGAAGGCCCGTTCCAAAGCGGGGCGGGAGAGGTCCAGGTGGGGGGTGGTGAAGGCCAGGCGCATGAAGAAGGTGCCGCCTTCCGGGTCGGTGGAATACTGCTGCAGATCCGTGATGTTGGCCCCGTGGGCGTAGAGGAACCCGGACACGGCAGCCACGATGCCGGGCCGGTCCGGGCAGGTGATGAGGAGCCGCGCCTCTTCCATAGGGGCTACTATATCCCCATGGACTGGCGGACCACCGACCTTGCGGACGCCCACCTCGAGGCGGAAACCCTGCCCATGGTCTTCAAGAGCTTTGGCGGAAGGGCCCGCTTTCAAGGGCGGGTACGCACCCTCAAGGTGTTCCAGGACAACGCCTTGGTGCGCAGGATGTTGGCGGAGGAAGGAGCCGGCCAGGTGCTGGTGGTGGATGGGGGAGGCTCCTTGAAAACCGCCCTTTTGGGCGGCAACCTGGCCCGGCTAGCCTGGCAAAGGGGTTGGGCCGGGGTGGTGGTGCACGGGGCGGTGCGGGATGTGGAGGAGCTCCGGGAGGTGCCCCTGGGCATCCTGGCCCTGGCGGCCACCCCCAGGAAAAGCGCCAAGGAGGGGCTGGGAGAAGTGGATATACCCCTTAGCCTCCCTTGGGCCACGGTTTTTCCGGGAAGCTTTCTTCTAGCAGACGAGGACGGGATCCTTCTCCTGCCCTCGCCCCCTGGCGGCGGCCAAAGCGCCGGATGAGGTCCTCCTCCCTAAGGGCCAAAAGGGTGGGGCGGCCATGGGGGCAGACCCAGGGGGTTTCGCACCCTAAGAGGGCGTCCAAAAGGGCCTGGCCCTCCGCCTGGGATAGGGGATGCCCCGCCTTCACCGCCGGCAGGCAGGCCAAGCGGGCTAAGAGTTCCCTTAGGCTCCTCCCCTCCCCCCCCAAGACCTCCTTGAAGGCCTCGGCCAGGAGAAGGGGGTAGGGGTGGAGGAAGGAAGGAGCCATAAGGAGCCGCACCCTCCCAGGACCAAAGGCCTGAAAGGCAAAGAAAGCCATCAAGGCCTCCCCTCTTTCCTCTAAAAGGGCCTCCTCGGCTGGGGAAAGCTCCACCAGCACCGGGTAGGGAAGCTCCTTTAGCCCTTCTTCCCTAAGACGCCTTTGAAACTCCTCGTAAATCACCCGCTCATGGGCGGCATGCTGGTCCACCACGTAGAGGGTATCCCCCGCCTCCGCCAGAAGGTAGCTCTCCCTAAACTGCCCCAGGTAGCGGAGGCGGGGAAGCCCTGAGGGCGTGGGCGGACTCAGGGGCCCAAGGGGCCTGGGCTCGGGAAGGCTTCGGGCCAGGTTTTGGCTTTGGAAGGCCTGGCGTAGGCTTTCCTCCAAGAAGGCCTCCACCTCCTGGGAAACCTCCACCTCCTCCTTCCGGGCATCCAACCGCAGGCGGAAGGCCCCTAGGGGCAGGGTGAGGTTCAAGACCCCCACGGGGAAATGCCCCTCCGGCAAAAGCTCCCGGTAGGCCCGGCGCACCACCTTCAGGAGCCTTTGGGGCCAGGCCACGGGGCGGCCGTTGATGGCAAGAAAGAGAAGGTCGGGCCGGGTGCGGGAGGCCTGGGGCCCGGAAAGAAGCCCTTCCAGACGAAGGCTGCCAGCCTCTCCCTCCAAGTGGAGAAGCCTTTCCGCCAAAACCCGGCCAAAGGCCAGCCGGGCCGCCTCCTTAAGCCCCGCCCCGGGGAAGAGGAGCCGGGCCTCCCCCTCGGCGAAGAAGGCCAGGGAAAGCCAAGGATAGTGAAGGAGGTAGCGCCTTAAAAGCTCCCCCACCTCCTGCTCCGAGCCCCTCCCCGAAAGGCCCACCACCTCCACCCGGGTCCCCGGGGGGGCAGGCGCCTCCTTAAGCTCCACCCGGTCCCCCTGGGCCAGGAGCAGCCCCCCACCCACCTGGAGGCGGGGCCGGGAACGGATGCGCAGGAGGGCCGCCTGCCTTAGGGCATAAAGGGCCTGGCCGCGGAAGCCCAAGGTGGTGATCCTCTCCGGGTCCTTGAGCTTGCTGGTGGCAAAGGGCTCCACCGCCAGGGGAAGCTCGGCGAAGGGAATGCCCTCCCCGTCATCCTCCACCACGATCCTTTCCCCTCCGCCAAAAAGCTCCACCCGCACCCTTCTGGCCCCCGCGTCCAGGGCGTTTTCCAAGAGTTCCCGCACCGCATCCCTAAGGGAAAAGACCACCTCGCCCCAGGCCAGAAGCCCCCGGAGCTCCTCGGGAAGGATGCGGATCACCCCTTCATGGTATCCAAAGGGGTGCCCAGGGCCAAGGCCTTTAGCTCATGGAGAAGGCGGAGGGCCTCGAGGGGGGTGAGGCTATTGGGGTCCAGGGCCAAAAGCCTTTCCAACACCGCCTCGGCCACCCCCTCCCTCCGGGCGGCCATGGCCAGGAGGAGGGCCTTGGCCCTTTCCACCACCTCCCGAGGGAGCCCCGCCATGCGGGCCACCTCCACCCCGTAGCTCTTGGAGGCGGGGCCGGGGAGGACCTGGTGGTAAAAGACCAAGCCCCCTTCCTCCTCCTTGGCGGCCACGTGCAGGTTCTTCAGCCGGGGCAGGGGCAAGGCGGTGAGCTCAAAGTAATGGGTGGCGAAAAGGGTGTAGCAGCGCCTTGCGTGCAGGGCCTCGGCCACGGCGGTGGCGATGGCCACCCCGTCCAAGGAGCTCGTCCCCCTCCCCACCTCGTCCAGGAGGACCAGGCTGTTTTCCGTAGCCTCCTTTAGGATTAAGGCCACCTCCTCCATCTCCACCATGAAGGTGCTCCGGCCTCCCGCCAGGTCGTCGGAGGCCCCGATGCGGGTGAGGATGCGGTCAAAGAGGGGAAGGGTGGCCTCCTCTGCGGGCACAAAGCTGCCGATCTGGGCCAGAAGGGCGATGAGGGCCGTCTGGCGCAGGTAGGTGCTCTTCCCCGCCATGTTGGGCCCGGTGACCAGGACCAGTTCGTGGGCCATCTCCAGGTCGTTGGGAACAAAGCCCGTGCGCCTTTCCACCACCGGGTGCCGCCCCCCCCGGATGCGCAGATGCTCCGCAAAACGGGGCCGGGTGTAGCCCTGGCGTACCGCCACCTCCGCCAAGGCGGCGTAGACGTCCAGCTCCGCCAGGACCCGGGCCGCTTCCCTGAGGGCCTCGGCCTCCCCCTTGGCCTTTTCCCTAAGCTCCAGAAAGGCTTCCTCCTCCCGGCGGCGGATCTGGGCCTCGAGGCGGTAAAGCTCCCTTTCCCGCTCCTTGATCTCCGGCAGGGTGTAGCGCTGCCGGTCCTTGAGGGTCTGGATGGCCTTGTACTCGGGGGGAACCCGTTCGTAATAGGGCCGGGTCACCTCCAGGTAGTATCCGAAGACCGCGTTGTACCCCACCTTAAGGGTGGGAATACCGGTTCTCGCCTTCTCCCTCTCCTCCAGCTCCAGAAAATAGGCCACCCCCTCCCGCTGGGCCTGGCGCAGGGCGTCCAGGTGGGGATCATAGCCCTCGCGGATAAGCCCCCCCTCGGAAAGCTTTAGGGGAGGATCCTCCACCAAGGCGGCCTTGAGCTCCTCCAGAAGGGGCGTCAGGTCCGGCAAGACCACCTCCTCCCCAAGAAGGGCGGCGATCTCCGGAAGGATCTCCAGGCTGCGCCGCAAAGACCCCAGGTCCCGGGGGCTTGCCCGCCCCAGCTCCAGCCGGGTGGCGAGCCGCTCCAGGTCCGCCATGCGAAAGAGGAGCCTCCTTATCCCTTCCCGCAAGGCCCCTTCCCGCACGAACCGCTCCACCCGGTCCAGGCGGGCCTCTATGGCCCCCCTCTCCACCAAGGGGTGGCGCAGCCAGCTTTGGAGAAGCCTGCGGCCAAAGGCGGTGCGGGTCTCGTCCAACACGCCAAAAAGGGTGTCCTGCCCCCGGATGGGCTCAAAGACCTCGAGGGCCCTTAAGGTAGCCTCCGGCAAGCGCATGAAGGCCCCAGGGTCATAGAGGCGAAAGGGCCTGGGGGAGAACCCTTCCCCTTGCGTCCAGCGGGCGTACCAAAGGAGCGCCCCCTGGACCCGGCGCAGGGCCAAGGGCCCCTCGCCCACGGGATCGAAGGGGGCCTCCGAGAGCATCACCGGAAAACGCTTCCGAAACTCCTCCACAAACGCCCCGTTCTCCCGTAACTCCGGCGCCAAAAGCACCTCCGCGGGCCGGTGGCGAAAGAGCTCGTCGTAGAGGGCGCTTTTGCTCTTAAGAACCGTCCCCTTAAACTCCCCCGTGGACACGTCCAAAAAGGCCACCCCAAACCCGTCCCCTGTGGCCACGGCCGCCAGGTAGTTGGCCTCCTTAGGCAGAAGGGCCTCCTGCACCAAGGTGCCCGGGGTGAGGAGCTGGGTCACCTCCCGCCTTACCAGGCCCTCCGCCTCCTCCGCGGGCTCCACCTGGTCGGCCACGGCTAGGCGGAAACCCATCCTAAGGAGCCTTTCCGCATAGGCGTCAAAGGCCCGGATGGGAATCCCCGCCATGGGGGTGGTGAAGTCCTTGCTGGACTTGTGGGTCAGGGCCAGGCCCAAGGCCCGGGCCAGCCTTTCGGCATCCTCTCCGAAGCACTCGTAGAAATCCCCCACCTGGAAGAGGAGGAGGTATTCGGGGTACCGGTCCCTTAGCTCCACATATTGTTGGAGAAGGGGGGGAAGGGGGCCTGGACCCTCGCCCTTCAGCATAACCCCCATCATAAGCTTCCTATACCCCGGTACATACCTTTTTCCCTCGTCCCATGCCCAAGGGCTAGATGGCAGCCTACCCTAACTTGACATCGGTAGGGTGTGCTGGTTAGCATAAAAACCCGAGGGACAAAAGTCCTAAAGGGGGGTCAGGTTATGCAGAACCTTAACCGGCGCACCACTTTGAAGCTCATGGGTATGGGCGCAGCCCTTTTGGCTGCAGGCGGGCGTGGCTGGGCCCAACAAGCCCCCACCGCGGACCAACTGGTTAAGGGGAAACACCCCAAGCTCATCGTCCTTTCCCAGCGCCCGGTGGTCATGGAAACCCCTTATGACCTCTTGGTCAGCCAACCGGAAAAAACGCCCAAGGAGATCCTCTACATCCGCAACAACGTGGACCTTCCCGGCTATAACACGGTGGAGGGGGCCAGCGCCCAGGGCTGGAAGGTGGAGGTAGGGGGGCTGGTGGACAAACCCTTCAGCTTTGAGGTGAGCGAGCTCTTCGCCCTACCCCAGGCCGAGGTCACCATGGTCCTCCAGTGCTCGGGCAACGGGCGCACCCTCTATAACCCCCGCCCCTCCGGCAACCCCTGGCAACGGGGTGGGGTGGGCAACGTCACCTTCCGCGGCGTGCGCCTAAAGGATTTCCTGGCGGCCAAAGGGGTGAAGCCAAGCGAGAAGGCCCTCTTCATCACCGCCCACGCCAGCCGCCAAGGCAATGCCCCCGAGTTCGTGCGCAGCGTGCCCATCCACGCCCTGGAACACGCCCTCCTGGCCCTCTCCATGAATGGGGAACCCCTGCCGGCGGTGCACGGAGGGCCCGTGCGCCTGGTCTTCCCGGGCTACTTTGGGGTGAACAATGTGAAGTGGGTGGAGAAGATCGAGTTCACCGAGGGGGAGAACACCACCGCCGAGCAGGTGCCCCGCTACCGGGTACCCGTAATCCCCAACACCCACCTCCCCTTCCTGCCCCAGGAACCCGGCCAGCGCTACCCCTACAATCTCCAAAACTCCCGCTCCAACTGGCTGGTCACCCTGAATAGCTTCATCTTTGCCCCCCTCGAGGGCCAGACGGTGGAAGGCCCTTACGTGCGGGTGGAGGGGGTGGCCTTCAACGACGGGATTGTCCCCATCGTGAGCGTGGAGGTTTCCACCAACGGAGGGCGCACCTGGCACCAGGCGCAGCTGGCCACCCAGGGGAAAACCTTTGCCTGGGTCCGCTGGCGGGCCACCCTCTACCTGCGCCCTGGGCAGCACGAGATCATGGCCCGGGCTTGGGACGCCGCCGGCCGCAGCCAGCCCCTGGATGGCAACATCGCCTGGAACGAGCGGGGCTACGAGTATAGCGGTGTGATGCGGGTGAAGTTCACCGTGGCCTGATATGCCTTGGCCCCTGGCCTCTGGCCAGGGGCTCTTTAGGCCTGGAAGATGTACCCACCGGGGGTAATATGCGAAGGCTAGAAAAGGGCTTTCTTCCTTGGATGGCATTGGCCTTAGGGCTTTTGGGCTACCTGGCGTTTGGGCAGTACACCCTACCGGAAGGACCGGGGAAGGACCTGGTCCTGGCCAAATGCCAAACCTGCCACGACATCGGTTTCGTTGCCCGGGAAAGGCTTTCCCGGGACCGCTGGGATGGGATCATAGACGAGATGGTGCTCCAGGGCCTAAGGCTCACCTCCGAAGAGAGGGGCGCCATCCTGGACTACCTGGCCACCTACCTGGGCACCGAACCCCCACCGGCTCCGCCCCAGGTCCAAGCCTCCCCTGCCCCCAAGACCGGGGCCCAGGTCTACGCCAACTGCGCTGGGTGCCACGGACCCCAAGGGGAGGGCAATCCACCCAACTTCCCTCCCCTCAAGGGGCACATGGAGAGCCTCCTAGGGGCGGAGGGGGGCCGAAGCTACCTTCTTCTAGCCGTACTGTACGGGGTGCAAGGGACCATCCGCATAGGGGGCAAGGAGTATGGCGGCCTTATGCCGGGGTTTGGCTGGCTTTCCGACGAGGAGATTGCCCTGGTGCTGAACCACCTGGCGGAATGGGGAGCCCCCAAGGACTTCAAAGCCTACACCCCGGATGAGGTTAAGGCTGCCCGGGCCAAGGGACTCACCCCAGAAGAGGTCTTGAAACTTAGGCAAGGGCTAAAGTTGCCATGACGGGAAAGGTAATCTCCCTCCACCTGGGCCTGGGCTCGGGTTTACCCAAGCCCCAGGTGGAAAGCTTGGAGCTCCTTGCCGGTTTCGGCGCCAAAGGGGACCGGCACGCGGGCAAAGACCCCGAGCGGGCGGTGTTGGTGGCGGGGCTTCCCGCCTACGAGAGGGCTCGGGAAGCGGGGATTGAGCTCCCCTTTGGGGCCTTAGGGGAGAACCTCCTCCTGGACCTGGATCCCCATGCCCTTCCCCCAGGCGCCCGGCTGAGGGTGGGGGAGGCCCTTTTGGCGTTCTCCTATGTGTGTACGGTCTGCTCCAGCCTTTCCCAGTTTGATCTCCGGCTTCCCAAGCTCCTCTATGGGGGCCGGGGCCTCTATGCCCGGGTCCTCGAGGGGGGCTGGGTACGGGTGGGCGACCCCGTCTGGGTTCTGGTTGCCGTCTAGCTGGGACAAGGCTCTGGGGGCCTGAGGAAACCCCTCAGGCCCCTTATGGCCAGGAAAACCCTTACACCGTCACCGGAACCGCAAAGGGCCAGTAGGCCGGCCTTTCCCCCTTGGGCTCGTTTAGGACCTCAATCCGGCCCTCTATGCCCGCCTCCACCTCCTTGAGTTCCCGCAAGTAATCCATGAAGCTTTCCGCGTCGCTGAAGCCCGTGTCCACCCTATAGCCTTGGGCCTCCTTGAGCACGGTGAAGCCGTCCCCACCAGCCGCGATGAAGTTGTTCACCACCACCCGGTAGGTGGCCTCGAGGTCCAGGGGCCCATACCCCTTCTCCGTCTTCACCTCCACCCGCACCACCCGGTCGCCCACGGGGCGGGAGAGGTCAAAGGCGTAGCGCAGGCCGGAAACCTGGAGGAAGCGGCCTGCCGTCTGCTCCCACTGGGAAACCCCGTTCTCCAACGCCGCCTTGATCTCCTTGCCCTTTAGATCCATCACCACCAGGGTATTGCCGAAGGGCAGGACCTCGTAGACCTTTCCCACGGTGATGGGACCCTTGGGAATGGAAGCCCGGATCCCCCCGCCGTTTTGCAGGGCGATCTGCACCCCCGCATTCCGCGTCTTCCACACCATGCCGTCGGCGATCAGGTTCCCCAGGTTGCTCTCCCGCCTCCGCACGATGGCCCTTTCCCCGATGAGGTCCACCTTGGCCTGGGCGATCACCTGCCCCATCAGGGCTAGGACGGGCTGGGCGTAGGCCAAGAGGGCCTCCTTGGCGAAGAAGTCTTCCGGGGCCACCTCGGGGGTCATGAGGAAGGGTTCCCCCTTGTAGGCCAGAACCTCCCCCTTGGCGTCAAAGGTCACCTCCAACAGGCCCACCACCTTGCCCCACTCCCAGGCCTGGACCACCAGCACGTCCTTGCCCTCAGGGTTCTTCACCACCGTGGGGTAGGGCCCCGCCGGGGCGAGCTCCTTGTGGGGGAAGCTACCCAAAAGGGTGTGGGAGTGCCCGCCCACGATCACCTGCACCCCCACAAGCCTCCGGGCCAGCTTCAGGTCTTCCCCGTAGCCCAGGTGGGAAAGGACCACGATCTTGTTGACCCCCTTTTGCAAAAGCTCGTACACCGCCTTCTGGGCGGACTCATAGGGGTCCAGGAAGTCCACGGTGGGCCCGGGGTTGGCGATCTCCCGGGTAGCGGGAGTGGTGAGGCCGACCACCCCCACCTTCTCCCCCCCCACCAGGACCACGGCATAGGGGGCAAACAACCCCTTTAGCCGGGGCTCCCGCTCCACCCCCACGTTGGCGGAGACCACCTTGAACCGGGCTCCCCGCAAGAACTCCGCCAAGGGGCCAGGCCCCAGGTCAAACTCGTGGTTACCCAGGGCCATCACCCGGTAGAGGGCCCGGTGCATGAAATACCGGTCCGCCAGGCCCCGGTACTGGTTGAAATAGAGGGTGCCTTGGAAGACATCCCCCGCATCCAGGAAAAGGAGGTTCTTCCGAGCCGCCCTTAGGCGGTCAAAGAAGGCGATGCGCTGGGCCACCCCCCCCACCTGCACCTTCTTGCCGGAAAGGGTAAGCTCCATGGGCTCCAGGTGGGCATGGGTGTCGTTGGTGTGCACCAGGGTGAGGGTAAACCCTCCCTGGGCCCGCCCCAGGCCCAAGCCCGCCAAGCCTAAAGCCGCTCCCGCCTTCAATACTTCACGCCGTTTATACATACCCGACCTCCAGGCCTTAGTCTACCCAAAGCCCGGTCAGGGGACGGTCAAGGACCCAAGGCCCCCACAGACTTTCGCGGTGACACCACAACCCTTGACAACATGCACAAGATGGCTGTACACTTCGCACAATCTGCTGGGGAGAAGAGCGGCAAACCCGGCCTCGGCAGGTCAAGGAGGCAAGAAATGGCGTACACCAAGGCAGAAATCCTCAAAGCGCTCAAGGCGGAGAAGGTGAAGTTCCTGAGGCTCCAGATCACCGACATCCTGGGGGTGGTCAAGAACGTGGAGGTCCCCGAGTCCCAGTTTGAGAAGGCCCTGGACGGGGAGATCATGTTTGACGGCTCCTCCATTGAGGGCTTCACCCGGATTGAGGAATCGGACATGCTCCTCAAGCCCGACTACAACACCTTCGTCATCCTGCCCGACAGCCTGGAAGACCCCGCCCGCGGCCGGGTGGCCCGGCTCATCTGCGACGTGGCCTACCCCGACGGCCGCCCCTTTGAGGGAGACCCGCGGTACGTGTTGAAGCGCCAGGTGGAACGGCTGCAAAAGCTGGGCTTTGACAACATGTATGTGGGCCCCGAGCCGGAGTTCTTCCTCTTCCTGCGCACCCCTGACGGCCTGCCCACGGTGGAAACCCACGACCGGGCGGGCTACTTTGACCTAGCCCCCATTGACAAGGGCGAGGAAGCCCGGCGGGACATGGTGAACGTCCTGGTGGCCATGGGCTTTGAGATTGAGGCCTCCCACCACGAGGTGGCCCCCGGCCAGCACGAGATTGACTTCAAGTACGCCGAGGCCCTCACCACCGCCGACAACATCGCCACCTTCAAGTGGGTGGTGAAGCGGATAGCCCTAAACCACGGCCTCCACGCCACCTTCCTGCCCAAGCCCATCCGGGGGATTAACGGCAGCGGCATGCACACCCACCTCTCCCTCTTCAAAGGGGGGGAAAACGCCTTCTATGACCCCAAGGCCGAGTACCAGCTTTCCCAGACCGCCCTCCACTTCATCGCCGGGCTTCTGGAGCACGCCGAGGGCATGGTGGCCATCACCAACCCCCTGGTGAACTCCTACAAGCGCCTCACCCCCGGGTACGAGGCCCCCACCAACATCGCCTGGTCGGCGGCCAACCGCTCGGCCATGATCCGCGTGCCCGCCCGCCGGGGCGTGGGCACCCGGGCGGAGCTCAGGATGCCCGACCCCTCCGCCAACCCCTACCTGGCCCTGGCGGTCATGGCCGCTGCCGCCATAGACGGGATGGAGCGCAAGCTCCTCCCCCCACCCCCCATCCAGCGCAACATCTACCAGATGAGCGTGCGGGAGAGGCGCAAGCACAAGATCCGCGAGCTTCCCGGAACCCTAAGGGAGGCCCTCGAGGCCCTGAGGAAGGACCCCGTGATCCAGGAGGCTTTGGGGGAACACATCTACACCCACTTCCTCCAGGCCAAGCAGATGGAGTGGGACGACTACCGGGTCACGGTCCACCAGTGGGAGCTGGACCAGTACCTGGCCACGTACTAAGGGTGGGTATTAGGCCCCTCCCCCTGGGAGGGGGAGGGGCTGACCCGTGGGTCAGGCATAAACTTACGAGGGGGCATTGACAAGAACCGGTACCCCCCCCTTAGAATGGGGCCGCAACGCGAACGCGTGCTCTTAAGGAGGTGCGTATGAGGAAAATCGGCTTGCTGGTAGCAGGTGTGGCCGCCCTGGGCATGGCCCTGGGCCAGGCCAACGTCATCAAGATCGCCACCCAGTCTCCCCTTTCCGGCCCCCAGGCCGCCCTGGGCGAACAGATCAAGCTGGGGGCGGAGCTGGCCATTGAGGAGGCCAAGGCCAAGTTCAAAGCCTTGGGCTTTGACCTGGTCCTGGTCCCCTACGACGACCAGGCCAACCCCGACGTGGGCGTGGCCAACGCCAACCGCATCATCAACGATCCCGACATCCTGGGCGTGGTGGGCCACCTGAACTCCGGCGTGGCCATCCCCTCCAGCGAGGTGTACGCCCGGGTGAACCTGGTCATGGTCTCCCCCGCCAACACCAACCCCCGGGTCACGGACCGCAAGCTCCCCAACGTGAACCGTATCTGTGGGCGGGACGACGTCCAGGGTCCGGTGGGGGCGGAGTACGCCTTCAACAACCTGAAGGTGAAAAACGTCTTCATCATCCACGACAAGACCGCTTACGGCCAGGGCCTGGCGGAGGAGTTCAAGAAGCGCCTCGAGGCCCTGGGCGGCAAGGCCGTGGCCTTCGTGGGCACCGAGGAGACCTCCAACTTCGTGCCCATCATCAACCAGATCCGTGGGGCCCGGCCCGTGCCCGAGCTCATCTACTTCGGGGGCATCTACAGCCAGATTGGCCCCTTTGTGAAGCAGCTGCGCGAGCGGGGCCTCAAAACCCGGCTCATGGGCGGGGACGGGCTTGACTCCAGCGAGTTCGTGCGCCTGGCGGGTAAGGAGAACGCCGCCGGCACCTTCTACACCACGGTGGCCGGCCCCGTTTCCGCCTTCCCCAAGGCCAAGGCGGTGGCCCAGCGCTTCAAGCAGAAGTTCGGCAAGGACCTGGAGGGCTTTGGCATCTACGCCTACGACTCCGCCAACGTGATCCTGGCCGGGCTGGAAGCTGCCATCAAGGCTGCGGGCGGCAAGAAGCCCACCCGGGAGCAGGTGGCCCAGGCGGTGCGCCAGGTGAAGATGGAAGGCCTCACCGGCACCATTGAGTTTGACGACAAGGGCGACAACAAGAAGGCCAAGTACTTCATCATGCAGGTGGCCTCCACCGGCAAGTGGGACGACAACAAGCTGATCCGGGTCATTGAGATGGCCGCCCCAGGCGCCAGGTAAACGGGGATGCCAACCCAAGGGGGTGGCCTTAAGGCCACCCCCTTGGCCCGGAGAAAGGAGGCACCTTGCTGGAGCAAATCCTAGCCCTACTGCCCCAGGTGATCTTTGACGGGCTCATCCTGGGCTTCGTCTACGCCATGGTGGCCTTGGGGTACACCATGGTCTACGGCGTCTTGGAACTCATCAACTTCGCCCACTCCGAGATCTTCATGATCGGGGCGGTGGTGGGGGTGGAGGTCTTCCGCTATCTGGCGCCCCACGTGGGCAACGGTTTCCTCCTGCTCCTCATAGCCGTGCTCCTGGGCGGGGTGGTGGCCGGGATCACCGCCATCTTGGTGGAACGCTTCGCCTACCGCCCCTTGCGGGCCCGGGGCACCACCAACCGCCTGGTCCCCCTCATCACCGCCATCGGGGTTTCCTTCATCCTCCAGGACCTGGTGCGCCTGGTGGAAGGCCTTTGGCACAACGAGTTCTTCCTGCGCATGCGCACCGTGGAGGACCTCGAGGGCTCCGTGGAGCTCTTCGGCGGGGCCATCTTTGCCCAGACCAAGTCCTTTATCCTCATGGGGGTGTCCATCCTCATGCTGGTGGGCCTCACCTACCTGGTGAACCGCACCAAACTGGGGGTGGCCATCCGCGCCGTGGCCCAGGACCTCCACACCGCAAGCCTCATGGGCATAGACCCGGACCGCATCATCTCCCGCACCTTTCTCATCGGAGGTTCTTTGGGCGGGGTGGCGGGGGTGCTCTTCGCCCTGCAGTACACCACCATCACCCCTTACGTGGGCTTCCTTCCCGGCATCAAGGCCTTCACCGCGGCGGTCCTAGGGGGGATTGGCAACATCCCCGGGGCCATGCTGGGCGGGCTGGTCCTGGGCCAGCTGGAAAACTTTTTTGGCACCTACCTGCCCATCCTGACGAACGGTAACTTCGGCACGGAGTACAAGGACGTGGTGGCCTTCCTCATCCTGATCTTCATCCTCTTGGTTCGGCCCCAAGGCCTCTTGGGGCAGGTGGTCCGGGAGAAAGTATGAGCGCCCTCTCCCTTCTCCTTAGCCTGGCCTATCTGGGCCTGGTCTTTCTGGCCCCAGGGGCTCTCAGCAACCTCTTGGGCCTTCTGGCCCTGGGCGCCACCGCCTTCCTTAGGCTTTCCCCCACCTGGCGCACCCTGAACCTAGCCCTTCTCACCCTGGCCTTTACCCTGGGCCTGGTGCGCTCGGGGAACACCCTGGGCCTCATCGGCCTGGTGGGGATCCTGGTGGCCCTCACCACCCTACCCCGTATCCCGGGCGGGATCCGGGTCCTCTTGGGCCTGGCCATCCTCCTCCTCAGCGTGCCCATGGCCGGCTTCGCCAACACCTTCATCTTTGAGCTGGGCATCCAGATCGGCATCTATGCGGCCATGGCCCTAGGCCTCAACGTGGTGGTGGGGATGGCGGGGCTTCTGGACCTGGGCTACGCCGCCTTCTTCGCGGTAGGGGCCTACACCTGGGCCATCTTTGGCAGCGAACAGGCCAAGAACTTCATGCAGGGCAACTTCCCCCTTCCTGGGGAGTACATGTATCTGTTCATGGGGATCGCCATCGTGACCACGGCCCTGACCGGCCTTCTCATCGGCCTTCCTGCCCTTAGACTGCGCGGGGACTACCTGGCCATCGTGACCCTGGGCCTGGGGGAGGTGGTGCGGATCCTGGCCAACAACCTGGACCACCCCATCAACTTCACCAACGGACCCCAGGGCATTACCCCCGTGCAACGCCCCCCCATTGAGTGGTTCCGGGAGCTGATGGGAAGCCTGGGGGTAAGGCTGGACCAGACCACGGACTACCAGCTCTTCTTCTACCTCTTGGTCCTCCTCATGATCGGCCTGGTGGTGCTGGCCAACGTGAACCTGGCCAACTCCCGCTTTGGCCGGGCCTGGGTGGCCATCCGCGAGGATGAGGTGGCCGCCCGCTCCATGGGGATTCCCCTCTTGCCCACCAAGCTCCTGGCCTTCATGACCGGGGCCGCCTTCTCCGGGGTCATGGGGGTGATCTTCGCCGCCCAGCGCACCTTCGTCTCCCCCGAGTCCTTCACCCTTCTGGCCTCCATCACCATCCTGGGCATGGTGATCCTGGGGGGCATGGGCTCCATCCCCGGGGCCATCCTGGGGGCCGCAGCCCTCACCATCCTCAACCTGGACGTGCTCAAAACCTTTAGCGAGTTCGTGCGCACCAGCCTGCCCCAGATCCCGAGCCAGGTGGACCCTGCCAAGTACGAAAGGCTAGTCTTCGGCCTTATCCTGGTCCTGATGATGATCTTCCGTCCTCAAGGCCTCATCCCCGAGAAGCGCCACAAGGCGGAGATGGAGGAAGCATGAAGGCCCTCGAGGTCACCCAGGCCACCAAGCGCTTCGGCGGTCTGGTGGCGGTGAACAACGTGAGCCTTTCCGTAAACCAAGGGGAGATCTTCTCCGTCATCGGCCCCAACGGGGCGGGCAAGACCACCTTCTTCAACCTCCTCACCGGCATCTACCCTCCCGATGAGGGAAAGATCCTCCTCTTTGGCAAGGATGTGACCGGCCTACCCCCCGACCGCATCGCCAAGGAAGGGGTGGGGCGCACCTTCCAAAACATCCGCCTCTTCGGGGCCATGACCGTGCTGGAAAACCTCCTGGTGGGCATGCACATCCACATCCGCGTGCCCTACTTCCACGCCCTCTTCCGCACCCCCCTGGCCCGGCGGGAGGAGAGGCGGGCCGAAGAGGAGGCCAAAAGGCTTCTGGAGTACGTGGGGCTTTCCCAGCGCAAGGACGAGCTGGCCAAGAACCTGCCCTACGGGGAGCAACGCAAGCTGGAGATCGCCCGCGCCTTGGCCCTAAGGCCCAGGCTCCTCCTCCTGGACGAGCCTGCGGCGGGCATGAACCCCCGGGAAACCGAGGAGCTTCAGGCCTTCATCCAGCGCCTCCGGGAGGAGCTTGGCATCACCATCGTCCTCATTGAGCACGACATGCGCCTGGTTATGCGCATTTCCGACCGCATCGCCGTGCTGGAATACGGGTCCAAGATCGCCGAGGGCTCCCCGGAAGAGGTGCGCACCAACCCCCGGGTCATCGAGGCCTACCTGGGCAAGGGGGCCGCGGGAGGTGCCGCATGAGCCTCCTGGAACTCAAGGACGTCCATACCTACTACGGCCACATCCACGCCCTCAAAGGCATCTCCCTGAGGGTGGAAGAAGGGGAGATCGTGACCCTGATTGGCTCCAACGGAGCCGGCAAGAGCACCACCTTGCGCACCATCAGCGGCCTGGTCAAACCCCGACAGGGGGAGGTCCTCTTCCAGGGGAGACCCATCCACCGCCTCCCCGCCCACCAGATCGTGGCCCTGGGCGTGGGGCACGTGCCCGAAGGCCGCCGGATCTTCCCCCGGCTCACCGTGGAGGAGAACCTGGAGATCGGGGCCTATCTGGAAAAGGACCGCAAGGTGGTGCAAGGGCGCAAGGAGGAGGTGTTCGCCCTCTTTCCCCGGCTCTACGAGCGCCGGGGGCAGAAGGGGGGCACCCTCTCCGGCGGGGAGCAACAGATGCTGGCCATCGGCCGGGCCCTGATGCAAAACCCCCGGATCCTCCTCATGGACGAACCCTCCATGGGCCTGGCCCCGGTGCTGGTGGACTTCATCTTTGAGATCATCCAAAGGCTCAACCGGGAAGGGCGTACCATCTTGTTGGTGGAGCAAAACGCCCGCCTGGCCTTGCAGATCGCCCACCGGGGCTATGTTTTGGCCACCGGGGAGATCACCCTGGAAGGCCCGGCCCGCGACCTGGCCCAGAATCCTGAGGTGCAGAAGGCCTACCTGGGGGAGGGATAAGGGAAAGGGGTGTAGGGGGCAGAGGATCCCTGGCCCCTTTTCAGGTATACCCTGGGCTTGCGCCAACCAGCCCAGGGGACTATACTCCTTGTGGTCTTAGGGCAAATAGCCCTCGGAAAGGAGGCCTTTATGAGAAAAAGCCTTTTGGCTTTAGCTTTGCTGGCGTTAACGGGCGCCTTAGCCCAGCGCCTGGTGGTAGCCCAAGGTACCGACCCCATCACCCTGGATGCTCCCTTGGCCCAGGACTCCCCCTCGGCCACAGTGGTTACCCACATCAGCGAAACCCTCTTCGAGCTCACCCCGGAGGGGCGGATCGTACCCCTTTTGGCCGAAGGGCACAGCTTTTCTGATGGAGGGCGTACCCTGGTTATCCGCCTCAAACGGGGCATAACCTTCCACGACGGCACCCCCTTCAACGCGGAAGCGGTGAAGTTCAACCTGGAGCGCCTCGTCTCCCGGGAGTTGGCGAGCCCCTTTGCCTTTCTCCTCTCCGAGTTGGAGCGGGTGGAGGTGGTGGACTCCCACACCGTGCGCCTCCGCCTTAAAAACCCCTTTGCTCCCATCCTGGCCCACCTGACCCATAGCTCTACCGCCATCCAGAGCCCCACCGCCATCCAGCGCCTCGGAGCCCAGTACCGGGATAACCCCGTGGGCACCGGGCCCTACCGCTTCCAGGCCTGGCAAAAGGGACAGTTCGTGGACCTGGTGCGCAACGAGGCCTACTGGGGCGAGAAACCTCCCATCCCCCAAGTGCGCTTTATCCCCGTCCCTGAAGGCACTACCCGGGTGGCCTTGGTGGAGACGGGCCAAGCCCATGTGGCCGTGCGCATCCCCCCCCAGGATATTGCCCGCCTCCAGGCCAACCGGGCCATCGAAGTGGTGCGCACCCCTAGCCTCCGCACCATCTACATTTACTTCAACACCCAGCGCCCCCCCTTCAACGATGCCAGGGTACGCCAAGCCCTGAACCATGCGGTGAACAAGGAAGAGATCCTCCAGTTCGTCCTGGGTGGAATCGGTCGTATATCCGACGCTCCCATTGCCCCCGGAATCTTCGGTTACAGCCCCGTTGGCCGATACGAGTACAACCCCCAACGGGCCCAGGAACTCCTGCGCCAAGCTGGCGTGGCCACGCCCCTTAGGATTACCCTTCACTGCCCCACGGGCCGCTACTTCCAGGACATCCAGGTGTGCGAGGCCATTCAGGGCCAGCTTAGGCGGATAGGGGTGGAAGCCTCCATCCAGACCCTGGAGTGGGGAGCCTACCTCCAGGAAACCCAGCGCCCGCTGAAGGAAAACCGAATCCAAATGGCCATGCTGGGGTGGGGAACGGTCACGGGAGACGCGGACTACGGCCTCTACCCCCTCTTCCATTCCAGCCAATGGGCCCCCGGTTTCAACCGGGCCTTCTACCGCAACCCGCAGGTGGATCAGCTGCTGGCCCAGGCACGCATCTCCACCCTGCCCCAAGGCCGGCAGCAGCTCTACCGGGAGGCCATGACCCGGATCTGGCAGGACGCCCCCTGGCTCTTCCTTCACTCCGAGGTCCAGGTTACGGCCATCCGCCAGGAGGTCCAGGGCTTCCTCGTCCACCCCACAGAGCGTTACCTAGCGTACAAAGCCAGATTCCGCTAAAGGAGCCTTACCTACCCCCGTGGGGTTCTCCCCACGGGGCCTTATTGAGGCAAGATGCTAGCCTACGCCTTAAGGCGCCTTCTCATCGCTGTACCCACCCTGTTCGGGGTCGTGCTCCTGGTCTTCCTCATGGTGCGCCTGGCCCCAGGGGACCCGGCAGTACTCCTGGCGGGGGAGTTTGCTACCCCTGAGACCCTCGAGGCCATCCGCGCCCGCTATGGCCTGGACAGGCCCCTTCCCGAACAGTTCCTCATCTACCTAGGAGCCCTCCTCCAGGGGGACCTGGGGGAGTCCGCTAGAAGCCGAAGACCCGTCCTGGAGGAGATCAAGACCTATTTCCCCAACACGGTGGAACTGGCCAGCGCCGCCATCCTTGTAGCCCTTCTCACGGGAATCCCTTTGGGAATACTGGCCGCCCTACGGCCCGGAAGCGGGCTGGACCTTGGGGTCATGGTCTTGGCCCTCATCGGGGTCTCCATGCCCGTCTTCTGGTTTGGCCTCCTTGCCATCCTCATCTTCTCCGTACAGCTTGGCTGGTTTCCCGTGGCGGGCAAGGGCACCCTGGCCCACTTGGTCCTTCCGGCCATCACCCTAGGGGTAAACGCCACCGCCTTACTAGCCCGCATGACCCGGGGCGCCCTTCTGGAAGTGCTCTCCCAAGACTATATCCGCACCGCCCGGGCCAAGGGGCTGGCTGAGCGGGTGGTTGTCTTTAAACACGCCCTGCGAAACGCCTTGATCCCTGTGGTCACCGTGGCGGGGCTGGAGTTTGGAAGCCTGCTGGCCGGAGCCGTGATCACAGAGACCATCTTCGCCTGGCCGGGCTTGGGTCAGCTGCTGGTGGGCTCCATCCTGGCCCGGGATTATCCGGTGGTGCAAGGCGCGGTCCTTCTGGTGGCCACCACCTTCATCCTGGTAAACCTCCTGGTGGACCTCCTCTACGCCTGGATCGATCCGAGGGTGCGCTATGACTAGACCTTGGCGCCGCTTTCGCCGCAACCGCTTGGCTCAAGCCGGCATGTTCCTTCTGGGCCTCTACCTTTTGGGAGCCCTCTTCGTTCCCCTCCTAGCCCCCTACTCTCCCTATACCCAGGACCTCCGCTCCACCTATGTGCCTCCCCTGGCCGGGCTGAGCCTACGGGGGCCAGGAGGGGAGTTGGGCCTCTATGTTAGCCCCGTCTTCCGGCACCCCCTGGAAGGGGTACGGGTGGACTGGGAGGAAAAGTACCCGGTTCGGCTTTGGGTGCGCGGAGAGGAGTGGCGGTGGCTGGGAATCTCCGGCAACCGGCACCTCTTCGGAGTGGATGGTCCCGTGCGCCTCTATCTCCTCGGCACAGATGAGCAAGGGCGGGACCTCCTCTCCCGCATCCTTTACGGCATCCCCATCTCCCTGACCATTGGCCTCGTGGCGGTGGGCATCGGTCTCATTTTGGGAGTCCCCTTGGGGGCTCTGTCGGCCTATTTCGGAGGGCGGGTGGACCTCTTGATCCAGCGCCTGGTGGACGTGATGCTGGCCTTTCCCGGGATCCTCTTGGCCATCGTCCTCGTGGCCATCTTGGGGCCAGGGTTAGAAAACGCCATGATCGCCGTGGGCATCGCTGCAGTTCCCATCTATGCCCGGCTGGTGCGCGGGCTGGTCCTCTCCTTAAAGGCTCTGGACTACGTGGAAGCCGCCAGGGCCCTTGGCGCCAGCCATACACGGGTTCTTCTCCGCCACATCCTCCCCAATGCCCTCGGTCCGATTCTCATTCAATCCAGTCTACAGATGGCCATTGCCATCCTCTTCGCCGCCGGATTAGGATTCTTGGGCCTAGGGGCCAGGCCACCGGAGCCCGAATGGGGGCTGATGCTAGCCCGGGGAAGGGAGTACCTGGCGGTCGCCCCTCACGTAGCCACCTTCCCAGGCCTGGCCATCGTGGGCCTGGTCCTGGCCTTTAACCTTATGGGGGACGCCCTCAGGGACGCCCTGGACCCCAGGAGCCGGTGAAGGTTAAAGGTGGGCTTAAGGAGGGGGCAAGCCCCAAAGGGGTATCATGGAACCATGAGAAAAGGCCTCTTCTTTCCCCTGTTGCTCCTCCCCCTCCTGAGCGCCTGCGAGCTTTTGGAAGGCACGGGTTACCGGGTGGCCGAGGCCCAGCTCCTCTTCCCCGAGGCCACGGAGCGCTGGACCTACTTCTACGGGGAGCCCCGGGAAGTAAAGCTGGGCACCCGGGTCCTGCGCCTGGAAAAGGCCACCGGGGAAAGCCTTTGGGCAGTTCCGGGAACGCTATGGGTAGAGGGAAACCCGGTGCTAAGGGAGGTGGGCCCCGCCCTTAGGCCCCTGGCCGAGGCGGTGCGGGGGGTTCAGGGAAGCCTCCTCGAGGTCCGGACCCAGGCCACCTTGCGCTCCAGTTGGCTCTATGACGGGGTGGGCTGGGTGCAGCTTACGGGAAGCCTGAGGGAAGGGGAGAAGCGCACCCTGGTCCAACCCACGGGCTACAAGACCCCGGACCTCTACGCCTTCACCGGAGGGGAAACCCAAGTCCTCCTGCGGGAGGTCCTGGCCCGCCGGGGGGGAAGGCAGGTGGTGGTCTTTGAGCTTGCCGAGCCCGTCTTAAGGCCCCTGGCCTTGGATCCCCTCCCCGACGGTTACCGGATCGGGGCCCTGCAGGTGCAGTACGGGCTTAAAGTGGAGGTGGTGACCCCGCCCCCACCCGCCTACCGCATCCTGGACCGCGGCGTCAACGCCGCCTACGGGGAAACCGAGCCCCGGGCCTTCCTGGCCAACAACCCCACCCGCTTCGCCGAGGTCTGGAACCTGGTGGTGGGCAACCGCATCCCCCGCCCGCCCGCCCCCAGCGTGGACTTCCGCAGCCAAAGCGTGGCCGCCTTCTTCTGGGGGCTTAAGCCCACGGGGGGGTATGGCCTCGAGGTGGTGGGGGTCACCTATGCCGCCGGCACCGCCCGGGTGGTCCTAAGCCTACAAAGCCCCAGGCCCGGGGCCATCGTCACCCAGGCCCTCACCAGCCCCTACGTGCTCTTGGGACTGGAAAGGGTGAGCCGGGTGGTGTTCACGGACCCCTCAGGGAAGGTTTTGGCCGAAGCCCGGGAGTAGCCGGGCCCGCAAGGCCCCCACCAGGTAAAGGGAGCCCGTGGCCAAGACGGGGAGACCATCCGCCCTAGCCCTTCCCAGGGCCTGGGCCAAAGCCTCCCCCGGGTCCTCAAAGAAGGGCTCCCCCAGCTCCCGCCCCAAGGCCCCCTCCCCGGCCCGGGTGTAGCGGACGCTTTTGGCCCGGGGAAGGAGGTGGGCCAAGACCCCCTGCACGTCCTTCCGGGGAAAGGCACCGAAGACCAAGTGGTAGGCGGGAAACTCCCGGCTTAGGGCCAAGGCCGCCGGAGGGTTATGGGCCCCGTCCAAAAAGACCTCCACCCCCTCCACCAAGAAGCGCTCCAAACGGCCTGGATGCCGGGCCTCCCGAAGGGCTTGGGCGATGGCCTCCTCGGGGAAGGCCAAAAGCCTTAGGGCTGCTGCCGCCAAACGGGCGTTTTCCTCCTGGAAAGCCCCCTTCAAGGCGGGCGGGGCGGGAAGGGCGAAGAGGGGGTCCGAGGGGTTAAGGACGTACAGGGGGCTTCCCCGGGTGCGGGCCACCTCCTCGGCCACCCGCAGCCCTATCCCCCTGGCCCCCGTGACCACCGGAACCCCTTGGCGGAAGGCCCCTGCCTTTTCCCGGGCCACGGCCTCGAGGCTCCCCCCCAAGGCCTCCAGGTGGTCCTCTCCCACGTTGGTGAGCACGGTGAGGGCCACCCGGGGGAGGATGTTGGTGGCGTCCTTCTCCCCCCCCACCCCCGCCTCCACCGCGGCCAAGGCCACCCCTTTCCTTTGGAAGTGGTGGAAGGCCATGGCGGTGGCCAGGTCAAAGAACCCCGGGGGCTCGGGCCAGGCCTCCCCCATGGCCCAGGCCACGAACTCCACCACCTCCTCCTCGGGGATCCGGCCCAGGTGGGTGCGGATCCGCTCCCGGAAGTCCTGGAGGTGGGGGCTGGTATAGGCCCCATAGGCCAGCCCCATGGCGCGGAAGGCGGCCTCCAGATAGGCCACCACGCTTCCCTTGCCGTTGGTGCCCAACACGTGCACCGCCGAAAAGGCCTCCTCCGGATGCCCCAGGCGCTCCAGGAGGGCCTTTACCCGGCCCAGGCCCCGCTCCCCTTGGCGGCGCTGGGCGAAAAGCCACTCCGTGGCCTCCCGGTAGACCATGGCCTAGCCCTCCGCGTACTGGAGCCGGTAGAGGGTGGCATAATACCCTCCCCTCTGGAGGAGCTCCTCATGGGTACCCTCCTCCACCAGCCGCCCTTTTTTGAAGACCAGGATGCGGTCCACCCGGCGGATGGTGGAAAGGCGGTGGGCGATGATGAGGGAGGTCCTTCCCTCCATGGCCCTATAGAGGGCCTCCTGGAGGCGCCTTTCCGTCTCCGAGTCCACGTTGGCCGTGGCCTCATCCAGGATAAGGAGGATGTCGGGGCTGGCCAGAAGGGCCCGCACCAGGGCCAGAAGCTGCTTCTCCCCCGTGGATAGCCCCGCTCCCCTCTCCCCCACCCGGGTGTGGTACCCCTGGGGCAGGCGCAAAATGGCCTCGTGCACCCCCAAAAAGCGGGCCACCTGCACCACCTTTTCCTCGGGGATGGCCTCATCAAAAAGGCGCAGGTTATCCAGAATGGTGCCCGAGAAAAGAAAGGGGTCCTGAAGGACGATGCCCACATGCCGCCTTAGGTCTTCCTGACGGTAGTGGCGCACATCCTCCCCGTCTATGAGCACCTGGCCCCTTTGGGGATCGTAGAAGCGGGCGATGAGGCTCACCACGCTGGTCTTACCCGCCCCCGTGGCCCCCACCAGGGCCACCTTCTCCCCCGGAGCGATGCGGAAGGAAACCCCTTTTAGGACCCAGTCCCTTTCCGAGGGCTCTACGCCCTTAGGGACGTAGGCCAGCCAGACGTCCCGGAAGGCCACCTCGCCCCGGAAACGCCCCATGGGCTTGGGGTTTGGGGGATCCTTTAACTCCTCCTCCGTATCCAAAACCCCGAAGATGCGCTCGGCGCTGGCCATGGCCCCCTGGAAGAGGTTGAACTTGTCGGAAAGGTCCTGTAGGGGCTGGAAAAGCTGGCGGGTGTAGTCCACAAAGGCCACCAGAAGCCCCAAGGAAGCCATGCCCTGGACCACCTGTCCCCCCCCATAGAAGAGGAGGCCCGCCACCGCCAGATCCCCCAAAAAGCCCACCACGGGAAAGAAGAGGGCAAACCAACGCACGATCTCCACCCAGGCCTCGAGGAGGTCCCGGCCTAGGCGGTCAAACTTGCCCTCCCGCTCCCTCTCCTTCACGAAAAGTTGGACCGTCTCCACCCCGGAAAGGTTTTCCTGCAAGGCCGCATTGAGGCGGGCCAGGCGCAGGCGCATCTCCCGGTAGGCGGTGCGCATGCCGTTCCGCACCCAGGCGGTGACCCAAAGGAGCACGGGCACCACCAGGAGGACCACCAGGGTGAGCTTGGGGCTTAGGACCATCATGAAGGCCAAGAGGCCCAGGATGGTGAAGAAGTCGGCGATGACCCCCACGAGCCCCCCGGTGATGAACTGGTTGATGGCGTCCACATCGGAGGTGATGCGGGTCATGAGGCGGCCCACGGGATTTTTGTCGTAAAAGCCCGGGTGGAGCCGCATGAGCTTGGCGAAAAGGGCGCTTCGCAAATCCAAGAGCACCCTCTGCCCCACCCACTGGATCAGGTAGGTCTGCCCGTAGGTGGCGGCGAAGTTCACCCCCCGCACCAGGAGAAAGCCCAGGCTCACCCAAAGGAGCAGGGCCAGGCGTTCCTCCAGGGGTTTGGCCTCCTTGGGCACCAGGGCCCCATCTATGGCCCACTTGAAGAAAAGGGGCGTGAGGGCCGCGGTGAGGGTGGTGAGGAGGAGGAAGAGCAGGGCCAGGGCCACCTGCCCCCTATAGGGGTGGACGTAGCGGAGGATGCGGGCGAAGAGAACCCGATCAAAGGCCTTGGTGTAGGCGTCTTCGTGGGTCACCCTTCCACCTCCCCTTCCATGCGCTGGATGCGGTCCAGCTCGGCGTAGAGGCCCCCGGCCTCGAGGAGGCTCTCATGGGTCCCCTCCTCCACGATCCTCCCCTCGTCCATTACGATGATCCAGTCCGCATGGCGCAAGGTGGCGGTGCGGTGGGAGATGAGGAAGGTGGTCTGGCGGCCCAAGACGCCCTTCAGGCCCTGAAGGATCCGGGCCTCGGTCTCCGTGTCCACGGCGCTTAAGGCATCGTCCAATACCAGGATTTTGGGCCTTTTGGCCAAGGCCCTGGCCAGGGCCACCCGCTGCCTCTGGCCTCCCGAAAGCGTCACCCCCCGCTCCCCCAGAACCGTCTCGTAGCCCTTGGGGAAGGAGAGGATCTCCTCGTGGATGCCGGCGAGCCTGGCCGCCCACTCCACCCGCTCCCGATCCGGGGTTTCCCGGCCGAAGGCGATGTTCTCCAAAAGGGTTTCGCTGAAGAGGAAGGGCTCCTGGGGCACCACCCCCACCGCCTGGCGCAGGGTGGCCAGGGGAATCCTCCGCACGTCATACCCCCCCACGTACACCCGCCCCTCCGTGGGATCCAGGAGCCGGGGTATGAGGGCCGCCAAGAGGCTTTTCCCCGACCCCGTGCGCCCGGTGATCCCCAGGGTCATGCCCTCGGGTACGGTGAGGGTAAGGTCCTTAAGAAGCCAGCGCCCCTCCCGGAAAAGCCCCACACCCTCGAGGCGCACCTCCCCGGAAAGATCGGCCACGGCAAGGGGTAGGGGGTCCTGGTCGCGGACAGCGGGCTCCTGGTCCAAAAGCTCCAAAAGCCTCCTCAGGCTGGTAAAACCCCGCTGGTACATGGCCATCACCCAGCCCAGGCCCAGAATAGGCCAGGTGAGCTGGGCCAGATAGGCGTTGAACTGCACCAGTTGGCCCACGGTGAGCTCGCCCCGGACCACCATCCCCCCGCCCACCCAGAGCACGGTGAGGAAAGCAAACCCCATCAAGAAGCCCAAGAGGGCGTGCATGGGCCCCTCCACCTTGGCCAGGGCCAGGCTTTTGCCCATATAGACGCGGTTTAGCTCCTGGAATCGGCTAAGCATGCGCCCTTCCAAGGCGTACCCCTTCACCACCCGGATGCCGCTGAAGGCCTCCTGGGCCAGGGTGCTGATCCGGTCAAAGGCCTCCTGGGCCTCCCGGTAGCGGCGGTCCACCAAACGGAGGAGGAAGGCCATGACCAAAGCGATGGCGGGAAGGATCAGGGTGAGGTAAAGGGCCAGCCTGAGGTTCACCCAGTACATGGAGACGAAGGCCAGGAGGACCAGAAAGGAAAGGCGGCTCCCCATCATGATGCCCGGGCCCACCATCTCCCGCACCGCGGACAGGTCGGTGTTCAGGCGGTTCATCAGGTCCCCCACCCGGGTCCTCTGGTAGAAGTCCCGGTCCAGGCGGAGAAGGTGATGGAATAGGTCCTTCCTCAAGTCGTACTCCACCAACCGGCTCGCCACCACCGCCAGCCGGCGCATGAAGTAGGCAAGCAGGGCGCTAACCCCCGCCGAGAGGACCAGTAGGAGGGCATACCGCCCATAGGGTCCCCCCTCCCCCACGGCGTCCACCGCCAGGCGCAGGAAGTAAGGGCTTAGCACGAAAAAGAAAATGGAGAGGAGGCCCAACAAGACCCCCAGGGCATACCGCCCGCGATAGGGGGCCAGGTAGGCCCCCAGGCGGCGCAAGGGAGCGACTGACCAACTGGTCATACGCCTGAGTTTACCCTAGATCCGGTGGGCGAAGGAGATGTAGACCACACCCTAGCCCTCCTGGATCTCCCTCCGCAAGGAGCGCAAGGCCTCTGTCCAATCCTCCCCCAAGGTGAGGAGGCGGTGGGGCTTGAGAAGCCTGCGGGCGGCCTTGCGCAAAAGCCCAGGGATGGGAGGGCAGGCATAGGAAACCACCAGCAAAAGGGCCTTCACCCGGCCCAGGCGGTGAAGGTAGTGGACCATGCCCAAAAGTTCCCGGTCCGTGGGAAGGTCCACGGGAAGAAGCCTCTCCCCCTCCTCCCTCAGCTTCTCCGGGGGGAGATCGGGGAAGTAGGGGATGAGCCCCTCCCGAGCCAAGGCCTCCTCCACTGCCTTGCGGAAGCCCTCGTCTTCCAAAAGGTAGGGCTGGGCCACCACCCCCACGCTCCCCAGAGGGGTCTTGAGGGGAGGAGGGGGCTTCAAAAACCCCCGCACCCGGTCCAGGGCCCGGCCCACCAGCATGGGGTTCTGGGTGAGGAGGTGGCCCACCTCCCCCGCCCGGCCCAAGACCCGTTGGGAGAGCTCTGCGGGGACCTTGAGCACCGGGGGAAGCCCCGGGAAGTAGCGGAGGAGGGTGGCCTCCAGGTCCAAAAGCCAGGGGCACTGCCCCCCGCCCTTCTCCGACTCCACCCCCCCTTGCAGGTCGGGGAGGAGCAGGTAGTCCACCCCTTGGGCCTTCAGGGCCTCCACCTGGGCCAAAAGCTCCTGCACGGGAAGGCAGTAGGGCTGGTGGCGGGCAGGGGGAGCTTCCGCCCGTACCACCTCCACCCCCAAGGCCTCTAGATACGCCTCCCAAAAGCCCAGGTACCGCCGGGAGAGGAAGCCCTTCAGGATGCCCACACGCATACGCCCTATCCTACGCCAAGGGCCCTGAGAAAGGCGAGGAGCACCTCCCGCCCCTCCCGGAGGCTTTGGGGGAGCACCCATTCCTCCGGGGTATGGGCCCCGCCCCCCCGGTACACCCCCAGGGCCAAGGCGGGGATGCCCCGCTCGATGGCGGCGCTGGCGTCGGTGGAACCCGGCTGGAACTGGGGCTTTTCCCCAATGCGGGCCAAGGCGGCTTCCGCCGCCCGCAGGAGCTCTGGGGTGGCCGTGCTTCCCGCTGGCCTTTCCCCCAAAACCTCCAAGCCTAACTCCACCCGATGGCGGCCCGCCACCTCCCAGAGAACCCGCTGGGCCTCCCCATAAAGCCGGTGGAGATGCTCCCCTTCCAGGGCCCGGATCTCTAGGAGCACGGAGGCCTCCTGGGGGATGGCGTTCACCGCCAGGCCCCCCTGGAGGCGGCTGGCGTTAAGGCTGGCCTCGCTCCCCACCTCCTTGAAAAGGGCGTGCAGCCGGGAAAGCCCCTCCGCCAGGGCAAACACGGGATTGGGCATCCCCCTGTCCCCCCAGGCGTGGCCACCCCGGCCCCGGAAGGTAGCCCGGAAGCGCACCGAGCCTAGGCCCCGGTCCACCACCCCCGGCAGATACCCATCCACCGCCACCACCATCTCGGGCGCCAGGGTCTCCACCAGGGCCCGGGCCCCCCTAAGGTTCCCTAAACCCTCCTCCCCCACGGTGAAGCCCCGGACCACCCCCGGGATCTCGGGAAGGGAAAGGAGGACGGCCACCCCGCTGGAGTTATCCCCTACCCCGGGGCCGTAGAGCCTCTCCCCTACCCGCCTGGGGGGCTCTGGGGGCAAAACCGTGTCCAGGTGGGCGAGGAGAAGCACCCGGCCTTCCCCGGTCCACACATTCCCCAGGCCGTCCCGCCGGGCCCGGGGAAGATGGGCGGCCACAAAATCGCCCCTCACCCCCTCCCCCACCAAGGGAGCAAGCTCCATAAGAAGCGGCACCGGGTCCACTACTCCTGGGGCTCAGGCCCGGCCAGGCCTTCGCGTATGGCGTACAGGGCCGCCTGGGTGCGGTTGTTCAGGTGAAGCTTCTGGAAGATCTCGGAAAGCCGGTTCCGCACCGTCTTCTCGGAAAGCTGTAGCTCGGCGGCGATCTCCAGGTTGGTGTACCCCTGGGCCACCAGCTTGAGGATCTGGATCTCCCGCTCGGAAAGCTCCGCGTGCAGGGGAAGGCTGGACTCCTTCTTGGCCCGGAAGTCCTGGATGATGCGCCCAGCCAGCTCGGCATCCAAGAGCACCTCCCCGGCGTGCACCCGGCGGATGGCCTCAATGAGCTCGCTGGCGTCGGTGTCCTTTAGGAGGTAGCCCCTGGCCCCCGCCTTCACCGCCTCAAACACGTAGGCGTCCTGGCGGTACATGGTGAGGATGATCACCTTGGCCTCAGGCCACTCCTTGAGGATGGCCTGGGTGGCCTGCACCCCGTCCAGGTTGGGCATCTGGATGTCCATGAGGATCACGTCCGGCTTGGCCTCGAGGGCATGCCGTAAGGCTTCCCAGCCGTCCTTGGCCTCCCCCACTACCCGGAAATCCCCTTCCGCCTCCAGAAGGCTTTTAAGCCCTTGGCGAAAGAGGGCATGGTCGTCCGCTAACAGTACCCGAATCACCCCTTCATCTTAGCGCCAAGGGGCTTGGTGTAGGGTGGAAAGGTGAAGGTTCTCACCGTGGAGAAGCTGGTACCGGGAGGCTACGGCCTGGCCCGCACCGAGGAGGGAGCCATCCTCATCAAGGGAGGTTTACCGGGGGAGGTGGTGCGAGGAAGGCCCGTGCGCCGCAAGGGAACCCTATTCCTGGAAGAGGTGGAGGTGCTCACCCCCCGCCCCGACCGCTACCCCCACCCCCTCCCCCCTTCCGCCGACCTCCCCCTGGCCTACGAAAGCCAGCTCCCCCTGAAGGAAGGCCTGGTGCAGGACGCCCTCATGCGCATCGCCAAGCTCTCCTTTCCCCTGGCCCCCATCCGCCCCTCCCCCAGGCCCCTGGGCTACCGCACCGCCGCCCAGTACGCCCGCCATCCCCTAGGGGGCCTGGCCTACCGCTTGCCGGAGGGCCAGGAGCTCTTCCGGCTGGAGGAGGATCCCCTGCTTTCCGAACCCCTGGCCTGGGCCTTCTCCCTCCTGAAGACCTGGCCCTTGCCCGTGGAGGAGGTGGCCCTAAGGGGAAGCCTGCTGGAGGGCCGGGTGCTCCTTGGCCTCATCGGGGGAAGCCCGGAAAGCCTAAGGCGCCCCGCCAAGGCCCTGGTGGCGGAAGGCTTTGCCGGGGTGGTCTGGGCCGAACCCTCCCCCAAAGGGCGTTTCCGGGGGAGGGTCCAGCCCCTACATGGGGAAAGAACCCTCCTGGAAAAGTTTGGCCCCCTCACGGCCACGGTGAGCGTGGAAAGCTTCAGCCAGGTGAACCCCTTGGCCATGGGGGAGCTTTTAGAGGAGGCCCAGGGCCTGGTTTCGGGAGGGGAACGAGCCCTGGAGCTCTATGCGGGAAGCGGCCTCATCTCCTTCCTCCTGGCCCCCCGCTACGGGGAGGTGGTGGCGGTGGAGATCAGCAAGGAGGCGGTGCGCCGGGGAGAGGCGGACAGGAGGCGGCTTGGCCTGGAAAACGTGCGCTTCCACCGCGGGGATGCCAAGGAAGCCCGCCGGCTGGGCCGTTTTGACCTGGTGGTGCTGGACCCTCCCAGGGCGGGGCTTTCCCCTGAGGTGCGGGCCTACCTGCTGGAAAGCCGGCCCAAGGAGATCCTCTACGTGGCCTGCGACCCCGCCACCTGGGCCCGGGACGTGGGGGCGCTTCAGAAGGGAGGATACGCCCTAGCCTTTGCCCGCCCCTACGACTTCTTCCCCTTCACCCACCACGTGGAGGTCCTTTCCCTCCTGCAGCTAGGGTAGGGGGAGGCCCTGGAAAAAGGGCAGGGGGTCCACGGGAATCCCCCAAAGGCGCACCTCCAGGTGCAGGTGGGGCCCTGTGGAAAGCCCCGTATTCCCCAAAAGCCCCAGCACCTGGCCCCCTTTGACCCTCTCCCCCACCCTCACCCGCCTTTGCGCAAGGTGCCAGTACCCGGTGCAAAGGCCCATGCCGTGGCTAAGGATCACCGCCTCCCCCCGCACCTTCAGCCTCTCGGAAAGGACCACCACCCCCTCGGCCACCGCCCGCACGGGGGTCCCTGGGGGGGCAGCGAAGTCCAGGCCCTCGTGGTAGGAGGTGAAAAGGTTGCCGTAGCGCCTTCTGGTACCGAAGGGACTGGTGATCCGCCCCTCCAGGGGCCTTAGGAACCGGGAAAAGGTCAGGACTCCCTCTTTGGGGCAGACCCCCACCACCTTTTCCCGCTCCGCCCTCAGGCTGGGGTCCCGGAGCAGGCCCTCCAGGGAAGGGCTCAGAACCAGGGTTTCCTGGCCGTAGCCTCCCGGAGCCACCTGAAGGGCAAGGGGGATTTCCTCCCCCTCGAGGCCCAGGCGCAAAGGATGCGCCTTGGCCTCCACCAAAGCCCCCACCGGCAAAAGGGTCCATAGGCCCGTCTCCCCGGGCACCAAGGGGTACCGCTCCCCCAAAAACCCCACCCACCCCTGGGCGTACCCCTCCACCCGAAGGCCAAAGGCCCGCCCCTGGACCGGGGGGAAGTAGACCAGCCTTCCCTTGGGCAAGGCCACCTCCCCCCTGGACCGCACCAGGAGCGCCTGGCCCACCTGGATGCGGTTGGGGTCCCTTAGCCCGTTGAGCCGGGCCAGCTCCTCCACCGTGGTGCCATAACGCCGGGCGATCTGAAAGAGGGTTTCCCCGGGAGCCACGGTATGGACCAGACCCCGGGGGCTTTGGGCTAAGCCTCCAAGGGACACCAAGAGCGCTACTCCAATAGGCCAAAGGCGGCGCACAAGGGGTATCCTAGGGCAAAAGGAGCCCCTATGGTGCTGATCCTAAACGGACCCAACCTGAACCTTCTGGGCCAGCGGGAGCCCGAGGTCTACGGGCGCACCACCCTGGAGGAACTGGAAACCCTCTGCGAGGCCTGGGGGGCGGAGCTGGGCCTGGGGGTGGCCTTCCGCCAAAGCAACTACGAGGGACAGCTGATAGAGTGGGTGCAGCAGGCCCACCGGGAAGGGTTTTTGGCCATCGTCCTGAACCCTGGGGCCCTCACCCACTACTCCTACGCCCTCCTGGACGCCATCCGGGCCCAGCCCCTCCCCGTGGTGGAGGTCCACCTTTCCAACCTCCATGCCCGCGAGCCCTACCGCCAGCACTCCGTGACCGCCCCTGCCTGCCGGGGCATCATCTCGGGGTTCGGGCCCCTCTCCTACAAACTGGCCCTGGTGTACTTGGCGGAGGTCCTGGAGGTAGCCCCGCCAGGCTGACCGAGGTGGGCCAGGCCTAGAAGCCCTTCTCCGGAGGGCCGGCCCTATGGACCGGCCCATCTGATATAATGAAAAAAGGCTTTGGCCCGAGAGGAAGACTATGCCCGAGACGGTCATTCCTGTAGAAATCACAGAAGAACTCAAGCAGAGCTTCATCAACTACGCCATGTCCGTCATCGTGGACCGGGCCCTGCCCGACGTGCGGGACGGGCTTAAGCCGGTCCAGAGACGAATCCTTTTCGGCGCCTACCAGGAGGGGGTGCTTCCGGGCCGCAAGCACGTGAAAAGCGCCAAGATCGTGGGCGAGGTCATGGGTAAGTACCATCCCCACGGGGACGCCGCCATCTACGATGCCCTGGCCCGCCTGGCCCAGCCCTGGAACCTGCGCTACCCCCTGGTGGACGGCCAAGGAAACTTCGGCTCCATAGACGGGGACCCGCCTGCGGCCCAGCGCTACACGGAAGCCCGGCTTTCCCCCTTAGGGGCGGAGATGCTTTTGGACATTGACAAGGAAACCGTGGATTTCCGCCCCAACTACGACGGCTCCCTCAAGGAGCCCGAGGTCCTCCCCGCCGCCATCCCCAACCTCCTGGTGAACGGGGCCAGCGGCATCGCCGTGGGCATGGCCACCAGCCTCCCCCCCCACAACCTCAGCGAGGTGGTGGACGCCCTGGTGGCCATGATCGAGAACCCGGGGATCACCCTCGAGGAGGTCATGCGCCACCTCCCCGGCCCCGACTTCCCCACCGGAGGCAAGCTCTCCCGCAAGGGCATCCAGGAGGCTTACGCCACGGGCCGGGGGAGCCTCAAAATACGGGCCAAGGTGCGCATTGAGGAGAAGGGCCAGAAGCCCATGCTGGTGGTCACCGAGATTCCCTACCAGGTCAACAAAGCCAGCCTCATCGCCCAGATCGCCGCCTTGGTGAAGGCCAAGAAGCTGGAGGACATCGTGGCCCTCCGGGACGAGTCCGACCGCCAGGGCCTGCGCATCGCCATAGAGCTCAAGCGGGGAGCAAGCCCCCAGGTGGTGCTGAACCAGCTCTACAAGCACACCGCCTTGCAAGCCTCCTTCACGGTGAACCTCCTGGCCATCGTGGACGGGGAGCCCAAGGTCCTCTCCCTCCTGGATCTCATGCGCCACTACCTGGACCACCGCAAGGAGGTGATCCGGCGCAAAAGCCTATTTGAGCTCAAGAAGGCCGAGGAAAGGGCCCACGTGTTGGAGGGCCTCCTCATCGCCCTGGACCACATTGACGAGGTCATCGCCTTGATCCGGGCTTCCCAGGACGCAGGCGAGGCCCGAAAAGGGCTTATGGAGCGCTTTGGCCTCAGCGAGGTCCAGGCCCAGGCCATCCTGGACATGCGCCTGCAACGCCTGGTGGCCCTGGAGCGGGAAAAGCTCTTGGAGGAGTACCGGGAGCTCATGGAGGAGATCGCCCGGCTTAGGGCCATCCTCGAGGAGGAGGGGCGGCTTTGGGCCGAGGTCAAGAAGGACCTCCTAAGGGTCAAGGAGAAGTACGGGGATGCCCGGCGCACGGTGATCACCGAGTTTGAGGAAAGCTTCAACCCCGAGGACCTCATAGAGGACGAGCCCATGGTCATCACCCTCACCGCCCAGGGCTTCTTAAAGCGCCTTCCCCTGGAGAGCTACCGGGCCCAGGGACGGGGCGGGAAAGGGCTTATCGCTGGCAAAACCAAGGAGGAGGACGAGGCCATCCAGGTCTTCGTGGCCCAGGCCCATGAGGACCTCCTCCTCTTCACCAACCGGGGCCGGGTCTACCGCCTGAAGGTCTACGACCTTCCGGAGATGGGCCGCCAGGCCCGGGGGGTGCACGTGAAGACCCTCCTCCCCCTGGCCGAGGAGGAGGAGGTGGCCGCCTTGCTTTCCGCAAGAGGCTTGGACGGGGAGGGCCACCTGGTCTTCGCCACGGAGAGGGGCCTGGTGAAGCGCACCGCCCTAAAGGAGTACCAGAACCTGGGCGCGGCAGGGCTCATCGCCATCCGGCTCCTGGAGGGGGACCGGCTTATTGGGGTGGCCCTTTCCGACCCCGAGGACGAGGCCATCCTGGCCACGGAGGAGGGGCAGGCCATCCGCTTCCCCCTGGAGGAGGTCCGGGCCACGGGCCGGGACAGCCAGGGGGTGACGGGGATCCGCTTCAAAAAGCCCGGGGACCGGGTGGTCTCCCTGGTGACGGTGAAGCCCGGGGAGATGGTGGACCTCCTGGCGGTGAGCACCCGGGGCTACGGCAAGCGCACCCCCCTGGCCGAGTACCCCTTGCAGGGGCGTGGGGGAATGGGGGTCATCACCTACGCCACCTCCCTTAAGGTGGGGCGCCTGGCCGCCCTCCTCAAGGTGCGGGGCACGGAGGATCTCTTGGTCCTTTCCAAGAAGGGCCTGGCCATCCGCACCCCGGTGGCCGAGATCCGCCAGTACTCCCGGGCCACCGCCGGGGTCAAGATCATGAACCTTCCCGAGGACGACGAGGTAGCCAGCGCCTTTGCCGTGGAGGAGGAGCCGTGATGGAGGAAGTGGTCCTGATCACCGCCCCCAACGAGGAGGTGGGCCGCACCCTGGCCCGCACCCTGGTGGAGGAGGGCCTGGCCGCCTGCGTGAACCTGGTGCCCGGCCTCACCTCGGTCTACCGCTGGCAGGGGGAGGTGGTGGAGGATAAGGAGGTCCTACTCCTGGTGAAGACCACCACCTTCGCCTTCCCCCGGCTTAAGGAGCGGGTCCTTTCCCTCCACCCCTACAGCGTGCCCGAGGTGGTGGCCCTGCCCATCGCCGAGGGGCACGGGCCCTACCTGGAGTGGCTTCGGGAGAACGTGCGGTGACCCCGGAGATGCTGGATTTTCTCCGGACCCTGCACGCCAGCGGGGCCAGGTTTTTGGTCATCGGGGGGTATGCCCTGGCCTTTTTCGGCCGTCCCAGGTTCACCAAGGGCCTGGACCTATGGGTGGACGCCCAGGAGGCGGACAAGGTCCTTGCCGCCATCCGGACCTTCTTTGGCGGGGATGATCTGGGCCTAACCCCCTCCGATCTGGCCACTCCCGGGGTGGTCCAACTGGGGTACGCCCCCAACCGCATTGACCTGGTGATCCTGGAAAGCCCCTCCTTTGACGAGGCCTTTGCCAGGGCCACGGTGCATCAGATTAGGGATGTGGCGGTGTACGTGGTCCATCCCGAGGACTTTAAGGCCTTAAAGAGGGCCTTTGGCCGCCCCATAGACCTACGCGACCTCGAGGAGCTATGAAAATCCGGCCCCTCGCCCGCAGGTTTCCCCTGCACACCCCCCCGGACGACCGGGGGGAGTGGCAAGGTCTGTCCCTGGAGGAGCGGCTTGAGGCCCTTTGGGAAATGGCCCTCTTCTGGGCCGAGCTGGAAAGGGAAAGGGCCAGGAAGGAGGGAAGGGAGCCCAGGATTTCCACGGACCGGCTTCTGCCCATAGCCCACAAAAGGCCCCTGGACAAGGGGTAGGGCGGGAAGGATTTTTGTAACCTATGGGTTTACAAAACCCTCCGCGGGTGGTACCCTGGAGGCAAGGAGGTAACCATGACCCAGGCCCGCGAAACCGTAAGCTTCAAGCCCGGCGAGGTCATCCTGTACCCCGGGGTTCCCGGGCCTCGGGACCGGGTGTATAGGGTCCTGGAGGGCCTTGTGCGCCTCGAGGCGGTGGACGAGGAGGGCAACGCCCTCACCCTGCGCCTGGTCCGCCCCGGGGGGTATTTCGGGGAGGAGGCCTTGGCAGGCCTTGAACGCACCTACTTCGCCGAGGCGGTGACGGAGGTGGTGGCCGAACCCCTTCCCAAGGAGCCCCACCTCGAGGAGGTCCGCCAGGTGCTCCTGAGCCTAGCCCAGGCCCTTTCTGAGTCCTACCGGCGCATAGAGCGCCTGGCCACCCAGCGCCTGAAAAACCGCATGGCCGCGGCTATTCTGGAGCTGGCGGAAACCCCCTTGGCCCACCAGGAAGCGGAAGGCCTGGTCCTCCGCGCCACCCACGACGAGCTGGCGGCCGCGGTGGGTAGCGTGCGGGAAACCGTGACCAAGGTGATCGGGGAGCTCACCCGGGAAGGCTACATCCGCTCGGGCTATGGCAAGATTGTCCTGAAGGACCTAAAGGGCCTTAAGGAACTGGCCCAAAGCCGCGGGGACGGGCGCTAGCCCCGCCACCAAGCCTGGCTGGGGCCCTGCCCGGCCCCTCCCCCCTTTCCCGTAAACTAAGGGGCATGCGCCTGCGCCAGAGGTTCCTCACCGGGCTGGTCACCCTCCTCCCCCTTCTGGTCACCCTGTACTTTCTGGCCTGGGTCTACACCTACTCCGGGGGCTACATCCAAAGCTTCCTGCACCTTTTGGACCTGGAGGTGCCCCGGGCCTACCAGCCCTTCCTGCCCTTCGTGGGCCTTCTTCTCGCTGGAGTGCTCATCTACCTGGTGGGCACCGTGGCGGAAAACTATCTGGGCCGAAGGCTCATCGTTTCCCTAGAGCGCTCCCTTCTCCTCTTCCCCATCGTGCGGGACATTTACAAGGCGGTGCAGCAGATCACCCACACCCTCTTCGGCCACCAGGAGGTGAAGTTCAGCCGGGCGGCGGTCATAGAGTATCCCCGGCGAGGGCTATACACCCTTTGCTTTGTGGTGCAGGCCGTGAACGGCCGCCTTCCTCCCTTGCCGGAAGGGTACACCGCCGTCTTGGTGCCCACCAGTCCCGTGCCCGCCAGCGGCATGGTGATCCTGGTGCCCTCAGAAGAGGTGATACCCCTGGAGATCAGCGTGGAGGACGCCCTTAAGTACGTGGTTTCCGCCGGCTTCCTCCTCCCCGAAAAACCTTCAGGCTCCTTAAGCTCTCTCCCACAAAGGGCTGGGCCCCCGGCGTAGAATGGGAGACGATGCGTCCCCTGATCCTCTTTCTCCTTTTCCTGGGGACGGTTTCGGCTGCCCTTCCTCCCCTCCTGGGGCCTGGCCTCCCCCCGGGCACGGAGCTGAGGCTTTTCTCCCAGGACCTGCGCATCCTGCACGGGGCTTGGCGGGTGGAGGGCAAGAGGCTGATCCCCCTCTCCGCCCCGGTGCCCCCTCGGCTGGGCCAGGAGGTGCAACTCCTTTTGGTGCTCCCAGGGGAGAAGCCCCGCACCTTTCCCGGGGTGGCCGAGCGCGGGGATGTGGTCCTCCTGCAAGACAAGGAGCGGGTGAGCCTGCTTAGGCTCCTCAAGGAGGTCTATGGCCTCGCCCCTCCGGAAAGGCTGTGGCCATGAAGCGCATCCTGCTCATTGAGGACGATGCGGAGGTGGCCCGCCTGGTGGAGCTGGAGCTAAAGGAGGCGGGCTTTGCCGTGGAGTGGGCCAAAAGCGGCATGGAGGGCCTGGTGAAGCACCGGGAGAGGAAGCCCGACCTGGTGGTCCTGGACCTGGGGCTTCCCGACCTGGACGGGGCCGAGGTGGCCCGGAGGATCCGGGCCACCGACGACACCCCCATCCTGGTCCTCACCGCCCAGGATGCCGTGGAGCGCAAGGTGGGCCTCCTTTCCGATGGGGCCGACGACTACCTGGTGAAGCCCTTCCACCCCGCCGAGCTTCTGGCCCGCATCCAGGTGCAGCTGAGGCACAAGGAAGGAAGCGAGGTCCTGAGCGTGGGACGGTTAGAACTTTACCCCAAGAGGCGGCAGGTCTTTTTTGGGGAAAGGGAGGTGCGGCTTTCCCCCAAGGAGTTTGAGCTTCTCCACCTGCTCATGGGCCGCCCGGGGAGGGTCTTCCCCCGGGAGGAGATCGAGGAAAAGATCTGGGGTAAGCCCCTGGGCCGGGATTCCAACGTGCTGGATGTGCACGTGGCCAACCTCCGGGCCAAGCTAAGGGAAGCCGGGGCCTACGGCTACCTGCGCACGGTGCGGGGCCTGGGGTATGCGGTCCGCCCGGGAAAGGGCGAGGAGGAAGCCTAGCCCGGCCCCATGTCCTTCCGGCTTCGGCTTTTCCTCTCCTTCAGCCTCCTCTGGCTCCTCTTCCTGGTGGGGGCCCTGTACCTGGCGGGGCAGGGGGTGGAGCGGGCCCTTAGAGGCCACCTCGAGGCCACCCTCCTGGAGGATGCCAAGCGGGCGGCGGAGGCCTACCGCAAGGGCCAGACGGGGGCCCTCCTCACCACCGGGGGAGTCTACCTTCACCTGTATGCGGAAGACGGGGAGGCCCTGGTCCTCACCCAGGAGGCCCACCGCCTCCCCCCGGAGGCCCTAAAGGGGGTAGGCGAGGCCCCGAAGGTCACCTGGCAAAGGGGCTTTGCCGCCGCCTTGGTGCGCACCCCCTTGGGCCTTCTCGCCCTGACCCAGGACACCGCCCCCATAGACTTGGCGCAAAAGGCCCTGAGGCAGGCCCTCCTCGAGGCCTTCTTCCTCCTCTTCCCCTTGGGCATGGCCCTGGTCTACCTCACCGCCCGGCTCACCGCCAAGCCCCTGGAGGAGGCCGCCAGGGAGATCGCCCGGCGTAACCCCGAGCGCCTGGACCCCGTACCCCTGAACCTTCCTAAAGACGAGTTTGGCCGCATGGTGGAGGCGGTGAATGGCCTCCTCTTCGCCCTTAAGGAGGCCAAGGAAAAGGAACGGGCCTTTCTGGCCGAGGCCAGCCACGAGCTCAGAACCCCCCTCACCGTGCTTCTGGGCCACCTGGACCGGCTAGGGCGAAACCCCCAAGACCCCGAAGCCCTCCGCACCGCCCGGGCCACCGCGGAGAGGATGCGCCGCCTGGTGGAGGACCTCCTCTCCCTGGCCCGGGGGGAAGCGGAACGGGCCTTGAACCCCCATATCGTGGACCTGCAAGCCCTAGCCGAGGAGGCCGCCCGGGAATACGGGGTGGCCTTCCAAGGGGAGGCCCTGGAGGTCCTTGGGGACCCGGACCGGCTCTTGCAGATGCTGAGGAACCTTATCGCCAACGGGGTCCGGGCCGCGGGAAGGGAAGGCGTCCGGGTGCGCCTTAGGCGGGAAGGGGAAGACGCCCTTTTGGAGGTGGAGGACCATGGCCCCGGGATCCCCGAGGAACTCCTTCCCCGCCTCTTTGAGCGCTTTGCCCGGGGGCCGGGGGGTGGAACGGGCCTGGGCCTGGCCATCGCCCAGGCCATCGCCAAGGCCCACGGGGGGGAGATCACCGTGGAAAGCCAGCCCGGCCGCACCCTCTTCCGGGTACGCCTGCCCCTTTTGGAGGAAGAGGCCTAAACCTGCCGCCTCAGGGACCAGGCACCCGGTGGAAGGCGTTGAGGAAGAGGGGAAGGGCCTCGGCCCGGGCCTCTTGTTCCCGTAGCGCCTCCTCAAAGGCCAGGGGATCCAGGAGGAGGTGGGGTAGCCGAAGCCAGCCCAGGTAGTACTCCCCCGCCTGCCCGGGGTAGGCAAGGCGGGCCTGTTCCTCGGGGAACAGCAGGGCCTCAAAGGCCAGAGGGGAGGCCCAGTAAGGAGCGTGGGCGGTGCGCCTAAGAAACTCCCTAAGCCGCAAAGGGTTGCTCCAGAAGCCGTAGCGGAGGCGCTCGTCCAGGCTTTCCAGCGGGGACAAGCGGCCTTGCCGGGCCAGCTCCATCCGGCGAAGCCTTAGGCGGGCATACTGGCCCAGGGAAAGAACCTCCCGGGAGTGGCCCAAGGCCAAAAGGAGCCTCGAGGCCACCACGTAATCCTGGTATTCCCGGTAAGGGTCCACGCGTTCAGGATGCCACGGGCCAAGGGAATAGGATGGTGGCATGGATCGCAAGGCTTGGGTCATGCGGGCAGTGGAGGCTTTGCGCTTTGCCACCTTCAAGGAGATCCAGCGCTACCTGGACGAAGAGGGGGAAGCCTTCTCCAAAAAGGAGCTGGAGGACACCCTCAAGGCCCTGGTGGCCGAAGGAAAGCTGGAGGAGAAAGAAGGCACCTACCGCCTGGCCCGCAAGAAGGGAGGCGGGGAGGCCTTTGCGAAACTCTTCGGAGACTAGTCCAAAGCGGGCCCAAGCGCGCAGGTTAAGCCTGGCGGGGGCCCGTTCGCCGTGCCCCGCCCCTCGGAGGCTCCCACGCGCCTGGGAGGAGGGCTTTGCCGAGCCCCCTGCCAGGGCAGAATGGCCTTAGCGGGAATAGTTGGGGGCCTCCTTGATGACCACCACGTCGTGGGGGTGGCTCTCTATGAGGCCCGCCATGGTCATGCGCACGAAGCGGGCTTTTTGCCGGAAGGTTTCTATGTCCGGGGCCCCCACATAGCCCATGGCGCTCCTCAAGCCCCCCACGATCTGGTAGAGGACGTCGGCCACGGGGCCTTTGTAGGGCACCATGCCCTCTATACCTTCCGGCACCAGCTTCTTGGCCTCGGTCTCCCCTCCCCTGCCCGGCTCCTGGAAGTAGCGGTCAGCGGAGCCTTGTTTCATGGCTCCCAAGGAACCCATGCCCCGGTAGAGCTTGTAGCGGCGCCCATCCTTCAACACCTCCTCCCCCGGGGCCTCGTCGGTGCCCGCCAGCATGCTGCCCAGCATCACCGAATGGGCCCCGGCGGCCAAGGCCTTGGCCACATCCCCCGTGTACTTGATCCCCCCATCGGCGATGATGGGCACATCCAGGTCCTCCACTCCCGCCACCGCCTCGAGGATGGCGGAGATCTGCGGCACCCCCACCCCGGTCACCACCCGGGTGGTGCAGATGGAGCCGGGGCCGATGCCCACCTTCACCGCATCCGCTCCCCGCTCCGCCAGGGCCCGGGCCCCTTCCCGGGTGGCCACGTTGCCCGCAATCACCTCCACCTTGTCCCCGAAGGTCTCCTTCAGGTAGATGAGGGCCTCGAGGATCCCCTTGGAATGGCCATGGGCCGAGTCCAGGACCAGGACGTCCACCCCCGCCTCCACCAAGGCCGCCGCCCTTTCCGGAAGGTCCCGGCTCGCCCCCACCGCCGCCCCCACCAGAAGCCTTCCCAAGGCATCCTTAGCGGCGTTGGGGTACTGCTTGCGCTTCACGATGTCCTTTAGGGTAAGAAGCCCCTTGAGCCTCCCCGCCTCGTCCACCAGGGGAAGCTTTTCCACCTTGTGCTTGCGCAGGATCTCCTCCGCCTCCTCCAGGGTGGTGCCCGGAGGGGCGGTGATGAGGCGCTCCAAGGGGGTCATGACCTCGGTGACGGGGCGTTTTAGGTTCCTCTCAAAGCGCAGGTCGCGGTTGGTCACCAGGCCCAGGAGCTTCCCGTAGAGGTCCACCACGGGAAGCCCGCCAATCCGGTACTCCCGCATGAGGCGCTCGGCGTCCTCGAGGGTGGCGGTGGGGGGCAGGGTGACGGGATCCTGGATCATCCCCGCCTCGGAGCGCTTTACCTTGCGCACCATTCCCGCTTGGGCCTCAATGCTCAGGTTCTTGTGGATCACCCCAAGCCCCCCTTCCCGGGCCATGGCGATGGCCATCTCCGCCTCGGTCACCGTGTCCATGGCGGCGGAGAGGATGGGGATGTTGAGGTGGAGCTTCCGGGTAAGCCTGGTCCTTACGGAAACTTCCCGGGGCAACACCTCGGAGTACCCGGGCAGGAGGAGGACGTCATCAAAGGTCAGGCCTTCGTAGAGGATCTTCCCCTCGTACATGTTCTCCAGGCTATACGCCCTCCTTACCTCCCGTCTAGGGCCAAAGCCCCTACATCCCCTCTCTCGGCCCTGGCAAAGCATCCAGGTCATTTACCCGGCGCAAAGAAGCGAAGCCAGGGGGGCCGCTTAGCCCAGGGCTTCCCGCTTCCTCAATACATCGTCTCCAGGCGCCGAGCCGTTCCTCAGGAAGCCGGGGCGGTGGCCCCCACCGGCAGGGCACCCAGATGGTTGACCTACACCTTCCTATTCAGACCTTCGCCCCCGTCAAGCCCCAGGGCCTGGGCTTCCCGGACCCCGAAACCTAGCCATGCGCACCCTCCCCCGCCTTTTCCCAAGCCTGCGTACCCCCTTACCGCCCAAACCGCCTGTCTCCTGGGTGATGCCTTTACCCGGACTGGCCTTCGGGGTGGAAAGCACGCACGGCGTTCCTGGCCAGGGCCCTGACCCTCTGGTTCCCAACCTCCCCCTTCGGGTGGCCGATGCGGTCCCGGACCAAAGGGGAACCCACCCTC
>NZ_CALLUR010000006.1:0-12810 GCF_938010445.1 uncultured Thermus sp. | reverse complement strand
GTCCTTCACCTCCACATTCGGGTTCTCCGCCGCCGCTACAAACGTCAACGCCGCCGTTAGCGTCGTCTTCCCGTGGTCCACGTGCCCAATCGTCCCCACGTTCACGTGAGGCTTCGTACGGATAAACTCGCCCTTGGCCATGGTTCCTCCTTCCTTCTTGCACGCAAAAGCCGCCCTGGGGACTTGGGGCCCAGGGCAGGCAAAGGGATGGAGCTCGCGGCCGGGCTCGAACCGGCGACCTCACCCTTACCAAGGGTGTGCTCTACCTGCTGAGCTACGCGAGCTCGTGGAGCGGGAGACGGGACTCGAACCCGCGACCCTCGGCTTGGGAAGCCGATGCTCTACCAACTGAGCTACTCCCGCATGGGGGTGTGCTTGGGCACACCTTTGGTGGGCAGGGCTGGATTCGAACCAGCGAAGGCATACGCCAACGGTTTTACAGACCGTCCCCTTTGGCCACTCGGGCACCTGCCCACGCCCGCTTGGAGCCACCCAGGGGAGTTGAACCCCCAACCCCCCGATTACAAGTCGGGTGCTCTACCGGTTGAGCTAGGGTGGCAGGACGGGGGATAGGACCCTGTCCGAGGGAATAGGCTAACACACCTGGGGGCAAGTGTCAAGATAAGGGCATGCGCATCGTACCTTTTGGCGCCGCTAAGGAGGTCACGGGAAGCTGCCACCTCCTTTGGGCCGAGGGCAGGAAGGTCCTTCTGGACTGCGGCATGTTCCAAGGGCGGGAGGAGGGAAAAAACCACGCTCCCTTTGGCTTTGAGCCCAAGGCGGTGGAGGCTGTGGTCCTCACCCACGCCCACCTGGACCACGTGGGCAGGTTGCCCAAGCTCTTCCGGGAAGGATACCAAGGGCCCGTCTACGCCACCCAGGCCACCTTTTTGCTGCTAAGGATCATCCTCGAGGACGCCCTCAAGGTCATGGAGGAACCCTTCTTTGACGAAGGGGACGTGGAACAGGTCTTCCGGCACGCCCACCCCTTGGAGTACGGGGCGTGGCTTCGCCTGGGGGACCTGACCCTCTCCTTCGGCCAGGCGGGGCACCTGCCGGGAAGCGCCTTCGTGGTGGCCCAGGGGGAGGGGAAAACCCTGGTCTATAGCGGGGATTTGGGTAACCGGCAGAAAACCGTCCTCCCCGACCCCTCCCTACCCCCTAAGGCGGATCTGGTCCTAAGCGAGGGCACCTACGGCGACCGGCCCCACCGGTCCTTCGCCGCCACGGTGGAGGAGTTTTTGGAGATTTTGCAACAAACCCTGGGCCAGGGCGGCAAGGTCTTCATTCCCTCCTTTGCCGTGGAGCGTGCCCAGGAAATCCTCTTCCTCCTCTACGAAAACGGCCACCTGTTGCCCGAGGCCCCCATCTACCTGGACTCCCCTATGGCCGAGCGGGTCCTGGACCTTTACCCCTCTTTGGTGCGGTACTTCAGCGAGAAGGTGCAGGCTTACTTCCTATCCGGCAAGAACCCCTTCCGCCCCAAGAGGCTAGAGGTGGTGGAAAGCGCCGAGGAATCCAAGGCCCTAAGCCGCCAACCTGGCCCCATGGTGGTCATCGCGGGAAGCGGCATGCTTACGGGAGGACGCATCCTCCACCATCTCAAACACGGCCTTTCCGATCCCAAAAACGCCCTGGTCTTCGTGGGTTACCAGCCTCGAGGGGGCCTGGGTGCGGAAATCATCGCAAGGCCCCAGCGCATCCGCCTCTTGGGCCAGGACGTGCCCCTAAGGGCCAGCGTGCATACCCTGGGCGGCTTCTCAGGGCATGCCGGGCAGGATGAGCTTCTGGACTGGCTGGAGGGGCAGCCCCGGATAGCCCTGGTGCACGGGGAGGAGGAAGCCCTGGAAAAGTTGGCCTCCCTTTTGGCCCCAAGGGGGCAGGAAGCCCGGCTGGCCCGCTTTGGGGAGGCCATAGAGGTATGAGGCCACCCCCTGGGCCCTCAAGCCGGTCTAAAGCCCAGCCTCTCCAGGACCATGCGGGTGGCAGGGCTTTTGTTGAGGGTGTAGAAGTGCACCCCCTCCACCCCCGCCTCTAAGAGCTCCGCCACCTGGCGGGCGGCGTGCTCCACCCCGATCTCCAGAATGGCCTTGGGGTCCTCCTGGTGCCTCTCCAGTTGGGAAAGGAGAGGACCAGGGATGCTGGCCCCACAGACCTCGGTAAAGCGACGAAGCTGAGGGTAGCTGGTGATGGGCATGATGCCTGGGAGGATGGGGATTTGTATGCCCACCCGCCTGGCCCTTTCCAGGAAGCCAAAGTAGTGGGCGTTGTTGAAGAAAAGCTGGGTGATGGCGAAGTCCAAGCCCGCCTCCACCTTGGCCTTGAAGTGGAGGAGGTCGGCCTCGAGGCCCGGGCTTTCCGGGTGCCCCTCGGGGTAGGCGGCCCCACCCACGGAAACCCCTTCCCCATAGCGGCTCCGGATGAAGGCCACCAGCTCGGAAGCGTAGCGGAACCCCTCGGGATGCGGCGTAAAGACCTTTTCCCCTTGGGGAGGGTCCCCGCGGAGGGCCAGGATGTTCTCCACCCCTGCGGCCACGAACCGGTCCAGAACCCCCTCCACCTCCTTCCGGCTCTGCCCGGCCACGGTGAGGTGGGCAAGGGGGTTTAGCCCCAAGTCCCGTATGCGCTTAGCCCAGAGCACACTGCGATCCCTCGTGCTGCCCATGGCCCCGTAGGTGATGGATACGAAGGCCGGCCGGAAAACCTTAAGCTCCTCCATGGTGCGGAAGAGGGCCTCCTCCCCTTCCGGGTTTTTGGGGGGGAAAAACTCAAAGGAAAAAAGCGGCCCCTCGCGCATCTTCAGGAGGTCCCGTATTTTCATGCGCAAGAGTGTAGCCCCTCCTCCCCCCCAGGTCAAGGTGGCAAAATAAGGGTATGGTGGAAGTTCCGGAAATCCCCAAGGTGGAAGGTTTGGAGCTCCCGGCCAAGGAGACCGCCTTAATCGTGGTGGACATGCAAAACGACTTCGCCCACCCCCAGGGGGCCCTCTTCGTGCCCGATGCCCCCAAAAGCGTCCCCGCCATCCAGCTCCTCCTGGAAAGGGCGCGGCGGGCGGGGGCGCGGGTGGTCTACACCCAGGACTGGCACCGGGAGGACGATCCCGAGTTCCAGATCTGGCCCCGGCACGCGGTGGCCGGCACCTGGGGGGCGGAGATCCTGGAGGAGCTTCGCCCTGAACCGGGGGACCTGATTATCCAGAAAGTGCGCTACGACGCCTTCTACGGCACCCCCTTGGACCATTACCTCCACCTTTGGGGGATTAAAAACGTGGTGGTGACGGGCACCGTGGCCAACATCTGCGTGCTGCACACCGCGGGCTCCGCCGCCTTGCGCTGGTACCGGGTGGTCCTGCCCGAGGATGCCACCAGTGCCCTTACCCCCTTTGACCTCCAGGCCGCCTTGCGCCAGATCACCTTCCTCTACCAGGGGCAGGTGACCCGGGCCGAGGGCGTGCGCTTCCGCTGAGCCCCAGGCGTGGACCCAGGACTCCTTCCTCTAGCCCAAGCGCAAGGCCAAGGGGAAATCCGGCTTCTCCAACGGGCCCAGTCCCTGGGCTTTCCCGTGGTGGAAAGCTGGGTGGTGGGGCTATGGGAGGAGTTTGCCCGGCTCAACAACCTTTCCGAGCGCATCCAAAGGCTTTTCCAAGGCGTCTTCGGCGTGCGCATAGACGAGGAACGCCTCCTCCTGGCAGCCGAAGAAGCGGAAAGGGCGGTGCGGGAAAGCTACCTGTTGCCGGAACGGGCTGAGGCCTTTCTCCAGGCCCTCCAGGGGAAGGGTCCCTTCCTCCTTCGCCGGCCCGGTGAAGGCAGCTACCGGCTGGCCCATACCCCCCAGGAAGCCCTCTTCGCCCTAAAACGGCTTTGGGCGGAGGCCTTTAGGGTGGAGGCCATCTTGGAGGGCTATCCCTTCCTCTTTCCTCCCTCGGCTCCCGTCTTGGTTCAGGCCCTGGACACCCCCGGCAAGGACCCTCTCCTCGAGGTCCAGGAAGACCCTTTCCTCTCCTTGGATCTCTTTGGGGCCTTGGGGGAAAGGGTGGTCGCCTACACCTGGGGAGGCCTCCTCTTGCGGATAGAATCCCAACATGGTGGATAGCCACCTCCATACCCCCCTTTGCGGCCACGCCCATGGAGCCCCTGGGGAGTATCTCTTCCACGCCCGCAAGGCCGGGCTAAAGGGCGTGGTCTTCACCGACCACAGCCCCATGCCCTCCTGGTACGACCCCCATAGCCGCATGCGCCTCGAGGCCCTCCCCTTTTACCTCCTGGCCCTGGAAAGGATCCGGGAGGAACACCCGGACCTCTACCTAGGCATTGGCCTGGAGGCCGACTTCCACGAGGGGACCCAGGGCTTTGTGGCCACCCTTCTCAAAAGCTACCCCTTTGACTACGTGATCGGGAGCGTCCACTACCTGGGGGCCTGGCCCTTGGACCACCCCGACCACCAGGAGGAGTACACCTGGCGGGAACTGAGGGAGATTTTCCAAGCCTACTTCCAGGAGGTGGAGAAGGCCGCCAGAAGCGGGCTCTTCCACGCCATCGGCCACCTAGACCTGCCCAAGAAGTTCGGCCACCACCTACCCGAGGAGGCCCTCTTGGACCTTGCCGAACCGGCCCTTCAGGCCATAGCGGAGGAGGGGCTTTTCCTGGACGTGAACACCGCCGGGCTCCGGAACCCCGCCAAGGAGATCTACCCCGCCCCCATCCTTCTCAAGCGGGCCCAGGAGCTGGGGATAGGGGTGGTCCTGGGCTCCGATGCCCACCGGCCAGAGCAGGTGGGGCACGCCTTCCCGGAAGCGGTGGCGCTTCTGCTGGACCTGGGGTATCGGGAAGCCCACTACTTCCAAGGGGGAAAGCCCCTAGCCTACCCCTTGTCCAGGGCCCCATAAACCCGCTCCCTCAGGGCACCCAGGTCCAGGTCCTCCCGCCGTCCCCAGGCTTCCCCGTACGCCCCCACCGCCACCAACCGGGAAAAGGCCTCGGCGCAAGGGTCGGGAGCAGGGGCCTCATACTCCATAAAGGTGACCCGCTCGTAGTCCTCGGCGTACTCCTCTTCTTCCGCCTTCACGCACTCCCAATAGCGGCGCAAAGCCTCCTCCACGTGGAGACGGAACTGCTCCAAAGACGTCACCCCTCCCCCCCTCCTTTCCGGCTTTGAAACCTCAGGCTTGCCGCAGGGATAGGGCCTTCCTGGAAGCGCTCCTCCCGCCAGGGGTCGCCCCGGAAGTGGTAACCCAGCTTCTCCCAAAAGCCTAACTCCAGATGGTCCAAAAGTTCTATGCTCCGCACCCACTTGGCGCTTTTCCAAGCGTAAAGGTGGGGCACCAAAAGCCGCACCGGCCCACCGCGTTCCAAGGGCAGGGGCTTGCCGAAAAGGGTATGGGCCAGGAGAACGTCCTCCCGCAGGAGGTCCTCCAGGAAGAGGTTGGTGGTGTAGCCCCCATAACAGCGGACCAAGGCGGCTACTGCCTGGGGCTTAGGCTTGGCCTTCAGCAAAAGATCCTTCACCCGCACCCCCTTCCAAGCCACGTCCAGGCGGCTCCAGCGGGTCACGCAGTGGAAATCCCGGGTGAGCTCCACCTGGGGTAGCCCCAGAAGCTCCTGGTAGGTGAGGGTAAGGGGCTCTTCCACCAGGCCGAGAAGGGAAAAGCGCCACTCCTCGGGGGAAATCCGAGGTTCTTCCCCATAGGTGAGGATGGGGAAGCGCTCCGTCACCACCTGGCCGGGGGGGATACGGTCCATACCCCCAGGTTAAGACCCGCTCCGGGGGCTAAAAGCAACCTGGCTCACCGGCTTTGGTAGCGGATCACCTCCACCTTCTCCAAGGTGACCAGCCCCTCCCGCACCATCCCATCCAGAACGGGCAAAAAGGCCCGGATCTTCTCCTCCGTATCCACGATCTCAATCATGACGGGCAGGTCCTCGGAAAGCTGCAACACCTTGGCGGTGTGGATGCGGGAGTGTGCGCCGAAACCCATGAAGCCCTTAAACACCGTGGCCCCGGCCAGGCCCTGGCGCTTGGCCTCGAGGACGATGGCCTCGTAGAGGGGTTTCCCCCCATGCCGGTCCGACTCCCCCACGAAGATGCGCAGGAGCTTGGCCTCCCCCTCTAGCTTCATACCCTTAGGCTACCAGGGCCCCGCCCAGGCGGTAGCCCAAAAACACCAGGAAAAGGCCCAGGAAGATGCTGAAAAAAACGTATAGAAAAGCCCTCCCCACCTCCCCATCCTGCAAAAGGGCCAGGGTCTCGTAGCTGAAGGTGGAGAAGGTGGTGAACCCCCCTAACACCCCCACCGCCAGGAAGAGGCGCCCTTCCCCGGAAAGGGCCCCCTCCAGGGATAGGCGGATCACCACGCCGATAAGAAAGCTACCCAAGGCGTTGATCACCAGGGTGCTATAGGGGAAACCGGGCCCTGTTAGGGCTTGCACAAAGGCCCCAAGCCCATAGCGTAGGGCGGAGCCCAAGGCCCCGCCCAAGGCCACCAGCAAGTACCGCTCCACCCCCCAAGTATATTGGGACCATGAAGCCCAAGACCCTTTCCCCCATCCTCACCGCCAAGGGGGTGCGCCTGGCCATCGCCGTGGGCCGGTTCAACGAGCGGGTGACCAAGATGCTCTTGGAAGGGGCCCTCGAGGCCTACGCCCGCCTGGGGGGGGACCCCGGCGAGGTCCTGGTGGCCTGGGTACCGGGTTCCTTTGAGCTCCCCCTGGTGGCCAAGCGCCTGGCGTTGCGCCCTGACGTGGATGCGGTGGTGGCCCTAGGGGCCGTGGTGCGGGGGGAAACCCCCCACTTTGAGTACGTGGCTGGCCAAGCCGCTTCCGGCCTGATGCAGGCCATGCTGCAGACGGAAAAACCCATCGTCTTCGGCGTCCTCACCACCAACACCCCAGAGGAGGCCCAGGAAAGGGCCGGGGGCAAGGCGGGGAACAAGGGAGCCGAGGCGGTCTTCACCGCCATTGAGATGGTGCGGCTTCTGGAGGCTATTTCCCGGTGAAAAGGGCCCGGGCGTAGCGCAGGTGCAGGTAGAGGAAGCACCCCAAGCAGAAGCCGAAGGCCAGGTTGATGAAGGCCAGGAGGGCCACCAAAAGGGCCAGGCCATAACCGACCCCCTTTAGGCCGAGAAGGAGGAACAAGGAGGCCAGTCCCAAAAACACCGCCCCCAGGGTACGGGCGAAGCGGTGGGGCCTGGGGTCCTCCTCTACCAGCTTGGGGGGTATGCCCAGGGCCCGCTTGAGGGCCACCATCAGGTCCCAAGGCGTATGCTGGCTATACATCAGGAGGAAAAGGAGATAGACGGGAAGGGGAAGGTCCAAAAGCGCCGCCAAGGGCAGAAGAAGGGTAAGCAGCACCTGGTTAAAGCGGAGCTGGTTCCGGTCCGTCTTCATGGGACCAGTATACACCTGAGCCCGTGAAACTAAGGGGTACGGTTTCCCCCGAGCCTGGCCTCTAGCAGAATGGGGCCATGGTCCCTCTCCTCACCACCCCCTTGCCCGTACCCCATGGCTTCACCACCCGTCTGGGGGGGATTTCGGAAGGCCCCTTCCAAAGCCTGAACCTCTCCGCAGCCACCGGGGACGCCCCCGAAAGGGTGGCGGAGAACCAGAGGCGGGTCCTGTCCCTCTTTGGCCACCCCCCGGTGGCCGGGCTTAAGCAGGTGCACGGAACGGAGATCCATCGGGTGGAAGGCCCTGGGGTTTGGGAAGGAGATGGCCTCCTCACCCAGACCCCTGGACTCCTCCTCCGGGTGGGGGTAGCGGACTGCTACCCTCTTTTGCTTTACCACCCCAAAGGCGCGGTGGCGGCCCTGCATGCCGGCTGGCGGGGGGTAGTGGGGGGTATCCTGCCGCGAGCCTTAGAGCTCCTAGAGAGGCTGGGGCTGGATCCAAAGGAGACCCACCTGGCCATCGGCCCTGGCATTGGGGGCCGGTGTTACCAGGTGGGGGAGGAGGTGGCGGAACGGTTCGCCCAAGCGGGTCTAGACACCTTTACCCCGGACCCCACCGCCCCCGGGAAGTACCTTCTGGACCTGGAAAGGGCCCTCCTCCTCCAGGCGGAAAGGGCGGGGCTCCTTCCGGAAAGGATCTACCGGGTAGGCCTTTGCACCCACTGCGAGCCCACCCTCTTCTCCCACCGCCGCGACCGGGGGAAGACCGGGCGGATGTGGGGGCTCATCATGCTCCCCCGTTAAGGGCTCGCTAACCCCGCCGTGGCACAATGGAAGCATGCTCTTCCCCCGGGCGGTCCTGCCCTCCCTCCTCCACCTCACCCCCCAGTGGCTGGAGGAACGGGGCCTGAAGGGGGTGATCCTGGACCTGGACAACACCCTCCTGCCCTACGGGGAGGAGACACCTTTGCCGGAGCACCGGGCCTGGTTGGAGGCCTTAAAGGCTGAGGTTCCCGTTTATCTTCTCTCCAACGCCTTGCCCGAACGCTTCCGCCGCATCCAAGAACAGCTGGGCCTTCCCGGCCATGCCCCCGCCTTAAAGCCTTGGTTGGGGTTTAAAAGGGCCCTGGAGGTCCTGGGATTTCCCGCCCGGGAAGTAGCGGTGGTGGGGGACCAGGTTTTCACCGATGTCCTTGGGGGCAACCTGGTGGGGGCCTACACGGTTTTGGTGCCCCCCTTGCGGGAAAAGGAATTCTTTTACACCCGTTTCATACGAATGTTGGAAGCTCCGTTTAGAAAGCCGCGGGGAGGACTGGGATGAGCGTGTTGACCATTGGGGACAAACGGCTAGGGGCCATCCTGTTGGATGCCGGCCTCCTCACCGACGAGGAGCTGCAGATGGCCCTGGAGAAGCACCGGGAGGTGGGGGGCTCGTTGGCGGAGGTCATCGTGGACTCGGGCCTTCTCTCCGAAAGGCGCATCGCCCAGGCCATTGAGGACCACTTCGGCATCCCCTTGGTGGAGCTTCATACCTTGGATATCCCCCCCAGGGTGAAGGCCCTTTTGCCGGCGGAGAAGGCCAAGGAGCTCCAGGCCCTCCCCTTTGCCCTGGACGAGGAGGCCGGGGTGGTGCGGGTGGCCTTCGTGAACCCCCTGGACACCCTGGCCCTCGAGGAGGTGGAGGACCTCACGGGGATGGTGGTGGAGCCCTACCAGGCCACCAAGAGCGCCTTCCTCTATGCCTTGGCTAAGAACTACCCGGAGCTCGGCCTACCCCTACCCCCTCCCCCCAGTGGCCCCAGCCGGGAGGAGCTGAAGGTGGGCGAGCTTCTGGTGCAAAAGGGCCTTTTGGACCGGAACACCCTGGAGGAAGCCCTGGTGGAGCAGGAAAAGACCGGGGATCTCCTGGGCCGCATCCTGGTGCAAAAAGGCCTACCCGAGGAAGCCCTCTACCGGGTTTTGGCGGAGCAAAAGGGAATGGGGTTCCTCCCCTCCACCCAAGACCTCTCCCCCGACCCCACCGCCGCCAATCTGCTCCTTCGTTCCGACGCCCTGCGCTATAGCGTCATACCCGTGGGGTTCAAAAATGGGGAGGTGGAGGTAGTCCTGGCCGACCCCCGGCATAAGGAGGCGGTGGCGGAGCTATTAGGACACCCTGCCCGTTTCTTCCTTACCCCACCCAAAGAGTGGGAAGCCCTTTTCCACCGGGCCTATCCGGAGAAGAGTCGCCTGGGGGAGGTCCTGGTCCAGGAGGGCCGCTTGAGCCGGGAGAACCTAAGGGAGGCCCTCGAGGTGCAAAGGCACCTGCCCAAGGCCAAGCCCCTGGGGGAGATCCTGGTGGAACTGGGCCTGGCCCGGCCCGAGGATGTAGAGGAGGCCCTGAAAAAGCAGCGCCAGGGTGGAGGCCGCCTGGAGGACACCCTGGTGGCCTCGGGCAAGCTAAAACCCGAGGCCCTGGCCCAGGCGGTGGCGGCCCAGCTGGGCTATGCCTACATTAACCCCGAGGAAAACCCCCCGGACCCCGGGGCCGCCCTCCTCCTCCCCGAGGACCTGGCCCGCCGCTATGGGGTCTTCCCCCATCACCTGGAGGGCAAGTCCCTGGTTCTCCTCATGAAGGATCCCCGGAACATCCTGGCCCTGGACGACGTCCGCCTGGCCTTAAAGCGCAAGGGCCTGGCCTACGAGGTGGTGCCCGCCGTGGCGACGGAGGCCGCCATCACCAAGCTGATAGAGCGCTTTTACGGCAAGGAGGAGCTGGGCGAGATCGCCAAGGAGCTCTCCAAGGGCTACCAGGAAGAGGAGACCATTACCCCCGAGCTGGACGAAAGCGCCGCCCAGAAGTTCGTCAAGCAGGTGATCCGGGAAGCCTACCTCCAGGATGCCTCCGATATCCACATAGAGCCCAGACAGTCGGACGTGCTGGTGCGCTTGCGGATTGACGGTACCTTGCGCCAGTACACCACCCTGCCCAAAGGGGCCCTGAACTCCGTCACCAGCGTGGTCAAGATCATGGGCGGCCTCAACATCGCCGAAAGGCGCCTACCCCAGGACGGGCGGGTGCGCTACCGGGAAGGGGCCATCGACGTGGACCTCCGCCTCTCCACCCTGCCCACGGTCTACGGGGAGAAAGCGGTGCTGCGCCTTTTGAAAAAGGCCACCGACATCCCGGAGATCGAGGAGCTGGGCTTCGCCCCCGGGGTCTTTGAGCGCTTCCAGGAGGTGATCTCCAAGCCCTACGGCATCTTCCTCATCACAGGGCCCACCGGAAGCGGCAAGAGCTTCACCACCTTCTCCATCCTGAAGCGCATCGCCACCCCCGATAAGAACACCCAGACCATTGAGGACCCGGTGGAGTACGAGATCCCCGGCATCAACCAGACCCAGGTGAACCCCCAGGCGGGCCTCACCTTCGCCCGGGCCCTTAGGGCCTTCTTGAGGCAGGACCCGGACATCATCATGGTGGGGGAGATCCGGGACTCGGAAACCGCCAAGATCGCCACCGAGGCCGCCCTCACCGGGCACCTGGTCATCGCCACCCTACACACCAACGACGCCGCCCAGGCCATCACCCGCCTGGACGAAATGGGCGTGGAGCTTTTCAACATCTCTGCCGCCCTCATCGGGGTCCTCTCCCAACGCTTGGTGCGAAAGATCTGCGACGGATGCAAGGTGGAGGTAAAGCCTGACCCGGAGGTCCTGCGCCGCCTGGGCCTTTCCGAAAGGGAAATCCAGGGAGCTAGGCTCTTTAGGGGTATGGGGTGTGAGCGCTGTGGAGGCACCGGTTATAAGGGACGGTACGCCATCCACGAGCTATTGGTGGTGGACGACGAGATCCGCCACGCCATCGTGGCCGGAAAGTCGGCCACGGAGATCAAGGAGATCGCCAGGAGGAAGGGGATGAAAACCCTACGGGAGGATGGCATCTACAAGGCCCTCCAGGGGATCACCACCCTCGAGGAGGTCCTGGCGCGTACCATTGAGTGAAGGAGGGCACCATGGCCCAAACGCCTGACATCGTAGACCTTTTGACCCTGGCCGCAGAGCGGGGGGCCAGCGACTTGGTGATCACCGTGGGCCTTCCCCCCATGATCAAGGTGGACGGGGAGTTCCACCCCACGGAGTACGAGCCCCTCTCCCCCCAGGACACCCGCCGGCTGATGTACGCCCTCATGGACGAGAAGCAACAGCGGATCTTTGAGGAGGAAAAGGAGCTGGACTTCTCCTTCAGCCTCCCAGGAAAGGGCCGCTACCGGGTCAACGTCTTCTTGCAACGGGGGAGCGTGGGCGGGGTCTTAAGGGTGGTGCCCGCCACCATCAAGAGCTTTGAGGAGCTGGGCCTGCCCAAAAACATCGCCGAGATCGCCATGGCCCCCAGGGGCCTGGTCCTGGTCACGGGGCCCACGGGAAGCGGGAAGAGCACCACCTTGGCCTCCATGATCGACTACATCAACGAGCGCAAGCCGGTGCACATCGTGACCATTGAGGACCCCATAGAGTTTTTCCACAAGCACAAGAAGGCCATCATCAACCAGCGGGAGATCGGCTCCGATACCCACGGGTTCCATAAGGCCCTAAGGAGCGTCCTCCGCCAGGCCCCAGACGTGATCCTGGTGGGGGAGATGCGGGACTATGAAACCATCGCCGCCGCCATCACCGCCGCGGAAACCGGGCATTTGGTCATGGGCACCCTGCACACCAACTCCGCCCCGGAAACAGTGGACCGCATCATCGACGTCTTCCCGGAGGCCCAGCAGGAGCAGGTGCGGGTGCAGCTTTCCAACAACCTGGTGGCGGTGCTTACCCAGCAACTTCTTCCCAAAGCCTTCGGGGGCGGAAGGGTCTTGGCCTATGAGCTCATGATCGCCACCCCGGCGGTAAGGGCCTTGATCCGGGAGGGGAAAAGCCACCAGCTCCGCAGCGTCATCCAAACCGGAGGCCAGTACGGCATGGTCACCATGGACGCCTGCCTGGCCGATTTGTATAAGCGGAAGCTCATCACCTACGAGATGGGCCTGAACCGGGCGGTGGACGCCAAGGAGTTCATGCGCCTGGCGGGGGTGCAGGAGGGAGCCAAGCGCCCGTGACGACTCCCCGCTCTAAAGAGCGGGGCTTCTCAGAGGCGGGTTTATTCCCACCTCTGAAGGCTCCGTCCGAGCCTTAGCCAAGATGTTCACTGCCGCTGCCACGTCCCGATGGAGAAGAGTACCACAAGAGGGACAGGTGAACTCCCTGACCCACAGGGGCCTCTTCTCCCGGTGATTGCAGACAGGGCAGTCTTGGCTTGTGTACCTGGGGTCAACCCTTATAAGAAACTGTTGTAAAAGTCCCCCCCACCAGCTTATGCGGCCCTGGCCAGCCGCTTCACCAGCAAGCGTATCATGCCTAGGTACATCCAGGCTTCCGTTACCTCAGGATGGTACTCGTAATCC
>NZ_CALLUR010000005.1:0-6214 GCF_938010445.1 uncultured Thermus sp. | reverse complement strand
TCCCCTTGAGGCGCGGGGGCTTGAGAAGGGGGAGGCCATGGGCCGCGGCATACTCCGCCACCGGGCTTGGTGTGGGCTTAAGCCCCCGGCCTTTGGGCTTATCCGGCTGGGTGACCACCAGCACCACCTGGTGGTGGCGGTTTAAGGCGTCCAGCACCGGCACCGCCCAGGCGGGCGTGCCAAAAAACGCCACCCTCATCTCTGGGAAAGCTCCTTCAGGAGGGCCCTAGCTTCCTTCTGCATCCGGGCCAGCTCCGCCCGGTTCTCCTGCAAAAAGGCCTCCCGCTTGGCCTTGGGCAGGCGTTCAAAAAAGAGGATGCCCTCCAGGTGGTCCACCTCGTGTTGGAAAACCCGGGCCATATACCCCTCCAGCTCCAGGGTGCGCTCCTGTCCCTCCTCGTCCTGGTAGACCACCCGGATCCGCTCCGCCCGGGGTACCTCCTCGGCGTAAAGCCCAGGGAGGGAAAGGCAACCCTCCAGGCCCTCCACCTGGCCCTCCCGGTGGGTGATCACGGGGTTAGCCACCACATAGATCCGGCGCACCAAGTCCCTTAGGGGCCTCTCCTCCCCCTCGGGCTCGTCGGCGTACTCCACCGCCACAAAAAGGCGCTCAGAAAGCCCAATCTGGGGTGCCGCCAGGCCCACGCCCCGGGCGGCAAACATGGTTTCCAGCATGTCCTCGGCAAGCTTCTTGAGGCCCCCGAAGTCCTGGACAGGCCGTGCCCGCTTGCGGAGCACCGGATCCCCGTAAAGGCGTATGGGGTAGATCATCCCACCTATTCTAGCGCAAGCCGCACCCTGCCCAAAACCTCCCCAAGAACCCGCACCCCCGAGGGTAGGGTGAGGACCAAGGGCCCCACCACCTCCCCGGGGCGGAAGCCCCCTTGGGGCCGGGCCTCCACCTGGGTTAGGCCTTCCAAGGCTTCCTTGGGCCCCACCACCTCCACCGTCTTGGGGGAGAAGGCCACCACCCTTAGGCCCGCCGGGGGTCTCAGGACCAAGGGCACCTCTTTGCGAAAAAGAGGGGAAGCCCGGGCCACCACCTGCACCTGGGCCGGGAAAAGCTCCACCCCCAGGAGGGGCCCTTGGGGGCCGAAGGCGGCCAGGGCCACCGTCTCCCCTCCCAGGTCCACGCCCAGGGCCACCACCGCCTCCTCCACCCGGCTTTTGGGCCCTTTGGCCTCCACGAAGGCCGGCTGGGTCTCCACCCAAGCCCCCTGGGCCAGTACCTCCACGGGCAAAGTGCGGGTGAGGATGGCCTCCACCCGGCCCTCCACCCGGGCGGGGCGGATCTCCAACACCTCCACCCCCTGGGGCACGGCCACCCGCACCTCCCGGGTGAAGGCCCCCTCGGCTCCGGAGAGGTCCAGGTAGGCGGACACGGGAACCCTGGCTCCCTCCACCAGGGGGGCAGGCCCCCTAAGGCGCAAGAGCACCTCCTTGGGTACCCCTTCCGCGGTGCGCTCCCCTCCCAGGCCCACCACCTGCAGGGGCACGCTTACCGCCCGCTCCACCACCGGAGCCCTCTCCCTTAGGGAGTACCAGACGGCGAAGGCCGCGAGAAGGGCGAGGAGGAAGCTTCCCCAGTCACGCACGGAGCACCTCCTTGAGCTTTTCCCGTAGGGCCTCGAGGCTCATGGGCGGGGAAAGGCTTCCCCCCTCGGCCAGCCTGATGGCCCCCGTCTCCTCGCTCACCACGATCACCAGGGCATCGGAAACCTCGGAAAGGCCCAAGGCCGCCCGGTGCCGGGTGCCGAGGCCCATCCGGGCCTCGGAAAGGGGGAAAACGCACCCCGCGGCGAAAAGCCGATCCCCCCTCAGGAGGGCCCCGCCGTCGTGCAAGGGGGTCCCAGGATAAAACACCGTTTGCAACAACCGGGCGGAAAGCCGGGCCTCCAACACCTCCCCTGTGGCCGCATACTCCCCCAGGGGGGTGCGCCTTTCCAGGGCCAGGATAGCCCCATAGCGCCTTTCCGAAAGCCGGGCCAGGCCCAGAAGGAGCTCCTCCAAGGCCAAGGAAGGGGCCCTGGGCCCTTGGGCCCGGCCGATGCGCTCCAAAAGCCCCCTGAGTTCCGGCTGAAAGACCACGATGAGGGCGAAGGCCCCCAGGGTGGCGGCGTTCCCCAAAAGCCACGAAAGGGTGGAAAGCCCAAGAAGGCTGGCCAGAAACCAAACCGCCAGGTAAACCAAGACCCCCCGCACCAGGTTCAGGGCCCGGGTTCCCGCCATAAGGCGCCAAAGGTAATAGAAGAGGATGGCTACCAGGAGGATATCCAGGGCATCGCGCCAGGTGAGGGGCATAGCCTATAGCAAACTCTTTCCCGGGCCCTCCCAGGTAAGGCCAAAAAGCGCCGCCCAGGTGGCCCCCAGATCCGCGAAGCTCTCCCGGGTACCCAGCTCCCCCTTCACCCCGGGACCCACCCAGAGGAGCATCCCATACTCCCGGGTGTGGTCGGTGCCGAAGAAGGTGGGGTCGTTGCCGTGGTCGGAGACCAAAAAGAGGTGGTCCTCGGGGCCTAGGGCTTCCAGGAGGCGGGGAAGGAAATCGTCCACCTCCTTTAGGGCCCGGGCGTACCCTTCCGGGTTTCTCCGGTGCCCGTACTTGGCATCAAAGTCCACCAGGTTGGTGAAGACCAGGCCGGAAAAGGGCTCCTCCATCAGGCTTAGGGTCTTCTCCAGACCGTCGGCGTTATCCCGGGTTTTCACCTCCCGGGTGAAGCCCCGATGGGCGTAGATATCGGGGATCTTCCCCACCCCCACCACCTCGAGGCCCCCCTCCTTAAGCAGGTCCAGGACATTCCGGGGTGGCTCCAGGGCAAAGTCCTTCCGCAAATCCTCCCGCCGATAGAAGTTCCCCGGCTCCCCGGCAAAGGGCCGGGCGATGACCCGGGCCACCTGGTGCTCCCCCACCAGCATCTCCCGGGCCGCCTGGCACCAGCGGTAGAGCTCCTCCAGGGGAACCACCTCCAGGTGGGCCGCCACCTGGAAGACGCTATCCGCCGAGGTGTAGACGATGGGAAAGCCGGTCCTTAGGTGGGCCTCGCCGTAGTCCCGGATGGCCTCGGTGCCGGAGTAGGGGCGGTTCAGAAGCCACCCCCCCACCCCGATCTCCTTGGCCCAGGCCCTAAGGAGCTCCTCGGGAAAACCCTCGGGATAGGTGCGGAAAGGCCCTTCCAGGTACACCCCCACGAACTCCCAGTGCCCGGTGGTGGTGTCCTTGCCGGGGTTCACCTCCCGCATGCGGCCAAAGGCCCCCTGGGGCTCGGGCCGGGGCAGGGTGTGAACCCCCTGCACCCATCCCAGGCCCAAGGCAGCCAGGTGGGGAAGCTCCACCCCGGTTTTCAGCACCGTGTGGTCCAGGGTATCCGCCCCCTCGTCCCCAAAAAGGGCGGCGTCCGGCAGATAGCCCAGGCCCACCGAGTCCAGGACGATGGCCGTCACCTTCATTAAGACCTCAGGCCCCCTTCTTCCTCCTCTTCCTCCGCCAGGGCCATGAGCTCCTCCGGGGTCATCTCGGAAAGGGCCCGGACCGCCTGGAACTCCTCCACCAGGCCCTGGATCTCCTCCATGGCCTCCTCCAGGGAAAGCTCCCCATCCTGGTAATCGTCCAACACTTCCTCTATGGCCTCCAGGATCCCCACCGCGGCGCTGGCCTGGGATAGGGCCTGGGCCATCTCCGAAAGCCTTTCTGCCAGGTCCATGCCCCCATGCTACCCCAAAAGCTCCGCCAACCGGGAAAGGGCCCGGCCGTACTTCTTGGCGAAGGCCCCGTGGCGGTAATCTTCGGGGAAAAGCTCCTGTAGAGGGGCACCGGAGGCCCGCAAGGCCACCTTAAGGTTGTACACCTGGTCCACGAAGTGCACGAAGCGTAGGGCGTCGTTCTGGTCGGGGATGGCCTCGAGGCCCCTGAGGTAGATGACCTCCACCCCCTCCAGGAGATAGCGGTAGCGGATGGGATGGAGGGTGCAGAGGTGGGCGAGAAGGCTGGGAAAGTCGTCCAGGGTCTTGCGGCGAGGGTCTTCCCGGTAGAGGGCCAGGAGCTCGGGATCGGAAAGAAGGACGGGCAACCGCTCCGGATGGCGGTGGCGGAAGTCCTCCCCCTCTATGCGTTCCACGGCGAAGCGCCGGGCCAGGCCTTGGATCTGGTGCCGGAACTGGTCGGCGTTGAAGCGCCCCTCCCCTAAGGCGCCGGGCGGGGTATTGGAGGTGGTGGCCACCCTTAGGCCCTTGTCCATGGTAAGGGCCAGGAAGTGGGTGATCATCTGGGCGTTGCCGGGGTCATCCAACTCAAACTCGTCCAGGAAAAGGTAACGCATGGCGGCAAACCGCTTGGCCCCTTCCCGTAGCCCCAATAGCCCCAGGGTGTAGGTGAGCTCCTCAAAGGTGAGGAAGGCCTTAGGAGGAGGGGCCTCCCAGTAGGCGGCCACCAGGAGGTGGGTCTTCCCCACGCCGAAGCCCCCGTCCAGGTAGAGCCCTTGCGGCCCGGGAAGCTTGGGCCGAAAGAAACCCTGGGGCCGGTCCTTAACCCATCGTCGCAGGCGCTCCTTGGCCAAGGTCTGGGAAGGGTAGCGGGGATCGGGCCGGTACGTGGCAAAGGTGGCGGCATGGAAGCGGGGTGGGGGCACAAGGCTTTGGAGAAGCCCATCCAACCCCACCTCCGGATAGCGGTCCACTAGACGCATGAAGCCCATTGTAGATGGGGATACCCCCTTGGCGTCAGCCTATTGGGCAAGCCTTCCTTGGGGGGAAGGTCCCGGTCTCTTTCCAGCCCCTCCATCCCGGGGAAGGGCTTTGCTACCATGGAAGGGTATGGTGCGCCTTTACGGGATTCCCGGTTGTGGACCCTGCGAGATTGTGAAGATGTTCCTGACCCAAAAGGGCGTCCCCTTTGAGTTTGTGAACGCCCGCCAGGACCCGGAGGCCGCGCGGAAGATCACCGAATTGGTGGGAAGCCCTACCGCGGGGGTGGTCCTGGAGTGGAAGGGAAGGGTGGAGGCCATCCGCGGGGTATCCCCAGCCACCCTCAACGCCTGGTGGACCAAGTACCAGGCCGGGCCAACCTCGCCCTCCCATCCAGGCTGACCCTACCGGCCGGCCCGAACGGGTCTGGATCCCGCCGCGTAACTTGCCAAAAACCAGGAAACCAAGCTTTTGGAATATCGGGTAAACTAGGTATATGGAGCTGGTAAAGCTTAGCCGCAAAGGGCAGATCTCCATCCCTAAGCGCTTCCTAAAGGCCTTGGGCCTCGAGGGCGAGGCCTATTTCCTCGTGGAACTTTCCCCCGAAGGGACCATCGTGCTCAAGCCGGCCGGGGTCTATCCCATAGAGATCTATTCCCAAAACCGCATCCAGGAGTTCCTGGAGGAGGATCGCCTTACCCCGGAGGAAAAAGAGCGCCTAGCGAAGGTTCTGGGCGAGGGTTAATGCGCCTCTTCCTGGATGCCAATGTTCTCTTTGCCGCCGCTTGGCAGGAGGGGAGAGCCCGAAGCCTCTTCCCCCTGGCAAAACGGGCAGAGGCCCAGCTCCTAACCTCTCCTCACGCTCTGGAGGAGGCGAGGCGCAACCTACTCCTTAAACGGCCCGAAACCTGGCCTCTTTTTGAGGAACTTTCCCTAGGGGTAGTCCTGGTCCCCGAGGCCCCAGCCCGGCTAGTCCACCAGGCCCTCAGGCAGGGCTTACCTCCCAAAGACGCCCCTGTTCTGGCCGCGGCCTGGGCGGCCAAGGCCGACCTCCTGGTCACCGGTGACCGCAAACATTTCGGCCCCCTTATGGGGCGTAAAGTCCGGGGGGTATGGGTGCTGTCCCTGAAAGAGGCCTGGTTCGTGCTTCTGCAAAAGGCAGAAGGGCAAAGGCCCCCTTCGTAAGCCTTGTCCCTCGACCTTGCTCCCTTGGGTATAATCCCCCCATGCTCACCCTAGACCTTTCGGACAAGAAGGCCCTCATCATGGGCGTGACCAACCAGCGGAGCCTAGGCTACGCCATCGCGGAAAAACTCCACCAAGCAGGGGCCACCCTGGCCTTCAGCTACCAAGGGGAAAGGCTTAAGGAAGAGGTGGAGAAGCTGGCCGCTCCCCTGGGCGCCCTCACCTTCCAGGCGGACGTCACCCAGGACGAGGAGCTGGACCGGCTTTTCGCTGGGCTCAAGGAGGCCTGGGGCGGGCTGGACTACCTGGTCCACGCCATCGCCTTCGCCCCCAAGGAGGCCATGGAGGG
>NZ_CALLUR010000004.1:0-7907 GCF_938010445.1 uncultured Thermus sp. | reverse complement strand
TCCTTCAACGCCCCCTACGGGGCCTGCCCCGCCTGCTCGGGCCTGGGCTACAAGCAGGAGTTTGACCCCGAGCTCATCGTCAACCCCGAGCTCTCCCTGGCCGAGGGGGCCATCCTGCCTTGGGCCCGGGGTAGGGACACGGGGCGAAGCTACCTCTGGGACCGGCTTCGGGCCCTGGCGGAACACCTGGGCTTTGACCTCAAAACCCCCTTCAAGGACCTGCCGGAGGAGGCCAAACAGGCGGTGCTCTATGGCCTCCCCGAGCCCTTTGAGGTGGTCTTCCGCCGGGGAGGGAAGGAAACCTTCCGGGTGGAGGTCCACTACGAGGGGGTGATCCCCTGGTTGCAGAAGCGCTACCAGGAGGCGGAATCCGAAGGGGTCAAGGAGGTGCTGGAAGGGTTTATGTCGCAAAAGCCCTGCCCGGTCTGCGGCGGCACCCGCTACAAGAAGGAGGTGCTCTCCGTGAAGGTGGCGGGCAAAAACATCGCCGAGGTTTCGGCCCTGCCGGTTCGCGAGGCCCTGGAGTTTTTCCGGGACCTCGAGGCCCATCTCCCCCCCTTCCAGGCCCAGATCGCCCGCCCCATCCTGCGGGAGATCGTGGAAAGGCTGGGGTTTTTGGTGGGGGTAGGGCTGGACTACCTCACCCTGGACCGCGCCGCCAACACCCTCTCCGGAGGGGAGGCCCAGCGGATCCGCCTGGCCACCCAGGTGGGTAGCGGCCTCACCGGGGTGCTCTATGTCCTGGACGAGCCCAGCATCGGCCTGCACCCCAAGGACAACCAGCGCCTCATCGCCACCTTGAAGCGCTTACAGGGCCTCGGCAACACCCTGATCGTGGTGGAGCACGACGAGGAGACCATGCGGGCCGCGGACTGGATCGTGGACATGGGGCCGGGGGCCGGCATCCACGGGGGGGAGGTGGTGGCCCAAGGCCCTTTGGAGGAGATCCTCCGAAGCCCCAAGAGCCTTACCGGAGCCTACCTGCGAGGGGAGAAGAGGATCCCCGTGCCCAAGGAGCGCCGGAAGGGCAACGGCAAGTGGCTGGTGCTAAGGGGAGCCCGGGAGCACAACCTGAAAGGGGTCACCCTACGCATCCCCTTGGGCCGCTTCGTGGCGGTAACGGGGCCTTCGGGCTCGGGCAAGAGCACCCTGATCCACGATGTCCTCTACGCCGCCTTGGCGCAAAGGCTCATGCGGGCCAAGACCACCCCGGGGGCCTTTGAGGCCCTGGAGGGCCTCGAGCACCTGGACAAGGTCATTGAAATAGACCAGTCCCCCATCGGCCGCACCCCCCGCTCCAACCCCGCCACCTACACCGGAATCTTTGACGAGATCCGCGACCTCTTCGCCAAAACCCCCGAGGCCAGGAAACGGGGCTACGGCCCAGGCCGCTTCTCCTTCAACGTGAAAGGGGGGCGGTGTGAGGCCTGCGGGGGCGACGGCACGGTGAAGATCGAGATGCTCTTTTTGCCCGACCTCTACGTGCCCTGCGAGGTGTGTAAAGGCAAGCGCTACAACAAGGAGACCCTGGAGGTGAAGCTCCGGGGCAAGAGCATCGCCGACGTCCTGGACATGACCGCTGAGGAAGCCCTGGACTTTTTCCAGCACGTCCCCACCATCGCCCGCAAGCTCCAGCTCATGGTGGACGTGGGCCTGGGGTACATGCGCCTGGGCCAGCCCTCCCCCACCCTTTCCGGGGGGGAGGCCCAACGGATCAAGCTGGCCACGGAGCTGGGCCGCAAGGCCACGGGCCGCACCCTCTACATCCTGGACGAGCCCACCACCGGCCTTCACTTTGACGACGTGGCCAAGCTCCTGGACGTGCTCCACCGCCTGGTGGACGCCGGCAACACCGTGGTGGTCATTGAGCACAACTTGGACGTGGTGAAGACCGCGGACTGGGTCATTGACCTGGGCCCCGAGGGAGGGGACCGGGGAGGGGAGATCGTGGCCGAGGGCACCCCGGAGGAGGTAGCCCTTTCGGGAAGCCCCACGGGGCTCTTCCTGGCCCGGATCCCCGAGATCGCCGAAAGGCTAAAGGTGGCGGCGGACTAGGCCTTGGCCTTGGCGGATTTCCTGGAAACCGGGGCCGGTTGGCTGCGGGCCAGGATCCCCTCCAGGGCCAAGGACAGGGATTTGTCCAGCTCTTCCGCGAAATCCCGATTAGGGGTATAGGCCGCCCAGCGCAAGGCGGCCAGGAAGTAAAGGTCAGCCAAGGTACGGCCCATGCGCTCCAAGGAAAGGTCCTGGCGCACCACCCCCTTCTCCTTTAGGGGCTTCAACACCTCCGCGATCAGATCGCCCAAAGGCAGGGCCATAAAGGCCGCCTTGGCCCGGATGGGGTCAGGGTTTAATAGCTCGTAAAGAAGAGGCAGAAGAAGGTCCTTCTCCGCTTGGGTAAAACCCGCAAGCCTCTGGAAAAGGAAGCGCAGAAGGGCTAGAGGGTCTTCCCCTTGGGCCAGCCCACGCCTAACCTGCTCCCGGAGGTCCGCCAACAGGAGGCTTCCGTACTCCAGGAGCACCGCCTCCTTGTAGGGGTAGTAGTTGAAGAAGGTACCCCGGGACACGTGGGCGGCCTTGGCGATATCCGTGGCGGTAGTCTCTTGGAAACCCTGCTGGCGAAAAAGGGCCATGGCCGCCTGGAAGATGCGCTCCCGACGGCGCTTTTTCTGATACTCCCTTACGGTCATGAAAGCAGTGTACTCCTGCCCAAACTTAAAGTTCAATCACCTTTTGGGCCCAGTCCGCTAAGGCCTGGAGGAGGGTCAGGCCTCCTAGGGTGGAATACACCTTCGCCTCCCGGTGGAAGGAGCCCTCCCCCACCTGGTACCCCTGCCTAACCAGGGACCGGGCCACCTCCCCCGGGGCCACCACCCGGGTAGGAAGCCTCCCCACCTCGGCCAGGAAAAGGTGGGCGTTAAAGCCTAAAAACACCGCCTCCAAACCCTCCCAGATCTCCTCCAAAAAGGCCAGGTAGGTGGGGTCTTGGGCCATGCGGCCGGGCCTCCTAGCCCCGGGGATGAAGAGGGCCCTAGGAGGGGGGGCTGCGGGAAAGGCGTAGGTGGGGGTCCAGACGGATCCCGCCAGGGCTGGGGTTCCCTTCCGCCCCTTGGCCACGGTGTAGGCGGGGTATTCCAGGCGCCGGGCCGCCTCCAGGGCTAAGGCCGCCTCCAGCTCGGAAAACTCGGGGAGGAGGAGGATGGCCAGCACGTTAACCCATTATGGCAGAAGCCGGTACAAAATAAGGGCGGCCTCCCCCCGGGTGACGGGATCGCCACCCGCAAGCCCGCCCTCTCCCAAGGCCTGAAAGATCTGGTTCAGCACGGACCTCCTCGAGGGCCTCGGCAACTCTCCCCGGAAAAGCTCCCGGGCCTTCAACACCGCCCTGAGGCGCTCCTCGGGTCCCTTCGCCCGATAGTAGTGCTCCAGGTTAGCCAAAAAGTCCCCCAGGAGAATGGGTTCGGAAAGGCCCAGGGAACCCTTTAGGTAATAGGGACCAGCGAACAACCCCCGCCGCAAGAGGGCCACCGCCTCCCGGTACCCCGGCCTATCCGCCTCCACCCGTTCCCTCTCCGGGGAGGAGAGCCTAGCCCCCCTTTGGACCAGCCGCTTGCGCAGGGCCTCGAGGCCCGGGGCGCTCCCAGCCAACTCGGGAAAACCGGCCAGAGGCACCTTGCCAAGCCCTGCCTGGGGGGCCTTGCGCAAGAGGGCCGCCGCCACCCCTGCCGCCTCTCCCAAAGCCATCTGGAGGGGAACCACCCGGGCGGAGAAGGCGGCCACGCTGTCAAATCCCGCCGCCTGGGAAACCACCAGCAGGTTCCTCAGCTCCTGGGGCACCAGGCTGCGGAAGGGCACCCCGTAGGGCACCGGAGTACCCAAAAGGTAAGGGGTTTCCCCGGGAAAGTAGGCCTGGCCGTCCAAGGGGTACCCCCCTAAGGCCACGGCGTCGGGAAAGGTCCGGCCCAGGAGGACCTCATCCGCCCTTAGGCGGTAAAGGGCCTTAAGGTGGCGGCTTTCCCGTAGGTAGAGGTCCGGGGCCACCCCAGCCAGGCGAGCTGTGCCGAAGAGCAGAGGATCCTTCTCCCGCAGGTAGGCCACCACCCGTTCGGCCTCGAGGGCCGCCTCCCGCCGGATGCGCTCCAGGCTTAGGGGATCCGCCCCCTCCATCCCAAAGAGGAGGAGGGCGTTAACCAAGAGGCTCCCATCGTCCTGGCGGGCCAGGTTCAAGCCCCGAAGGGCATAGCGGTTGGGATCGGAGGGGAGGTAACCCCGCACCAGACTCGCAAAGCCCCAGCCGCTTCGCCCCCAGGCCCCTGCCCCTGTACGCAGCACCTGGCCCTCGTAGTTAAGGGCTAGGAAGACGGCGCCCCAGGGAACCCCCTCCAAGCGGAAGACCAAAGTGGCCGCCATGCTCCTGGAGTCCAGACCCGTATCCTCCCGGCCCTGGGTGAAACTGGCCCCAGCGCGAAAGGCCAGGTCCGCGGTATCGCTGGCGTCCACAAAGTAAGGGGCTAGAACCGGACCCTCCGGGGTCGCCACCCGGGTCAGGCGGCCCGCCTCCACCTCCACCCGGTCCAAGGAAGCCTGGAGCCTTACCTCCACCCCTGCCTCCCGGAGCATGGCCCAGAAGGCCTCCTCCGCCCGCTTCACATGGAAGGAAGCCTCCTGCCCGATGCGGCGGTAAAAGTCGCGAAAGAGACCTCCTTGGAGAAGACCCTCTTGGTCCTTGGCCAGGTCCAGGGTGGCCAGCCACCCTTGGGTGAGAACCCCCCCTACTCCCCGGCCGGGTTCCAGCAAAAGCACCCGAAGGCCCTCTTGGGCTGCAGCCACCGCCGCCGTCACCCCCTGGGGGGTGGCGCCGTAGACCACCAGGTCGTACTGGGCCCAGGCCAGATTCCACCCTAAAACGAAGGCTAGAAGAAGGAAGCGCATAGGCCAATGGGCCTTCCCCACCCAAGGCCCCGGATAGCCTCTTATGGAAGGTTGGCCTTGGCCTCCTGATACTCCACCACCAGCCGGGCCACCACTTCCTTGGCGGAAGGAAGGTCCCGGATGAACGCCACCCCGTGCCCGGCGGAGTAGACCTCCTTCCAGGCCTTACCCCCACCCTGGCGGAAGCGCTCCAAGGATTCCCGGAGGAAGTTGGCGGGCACCCCGGTGACCTCGGGGGTGTACTGGATATCCTCGGGGGTGGCCCTAAGCAGGGCTTCCTTGTACTCTAAAGGGGCCTCGGACTCCACGGTGGCGATGAAGCGGGTGCCGATGTAGGCCCCATCCCCCAGGGCCAAAGCAGCCAGCAGTTGCCTGCCGGTGGCGATGCCCCCGGCGATGAGCACCGGCACCCCCAGCTCTTCCCGTAGCCAGGGCCCCAAGACCAAGGGGCTTAGGGCTCCCGCATGCCCCCCGGCCCCTGCGGCCACGGCCACCAGGGCATCGGCCCCCGCCTCCACGGCCTTTCTCCCGTGCCTTAGGCCCACCACATCGCACCAGACCACACCCCCGTAGGCCTTCACCCGCTCCACCACACGGGTGGGGTCCCCCAAGGAGGTGACCACCAGGGGCACCCGGCGCTCGGCCACCGCCTCCAGGTCCTCCTCGAGGCGGGGGTTGTCCTTGAGGATCAGGTTCACCCCAAAGGGAAGGTCCTGGGGAAAGCCCTGCAAAAACTCCCGGAAGGCGGCATGGGTGCGGAAGTTGAGGCTAGGGATCACCCCGATAGCCCCCGCCTCGGCCACCGCCTGAAGAAGCCTGGCCCCCGAGACCAAGAACATGGGGGCGGCCACGATGGGATAACGGATGCCCAGCATGCGGGTGATGGCGGTTTCCATGAAGGGGATTATACCCGGTTCAAGACTCCAACCCCTTCCGCCGCATCTCCCCCCACACCCCCCGTTTGCGCCATACCTGGAAGGTGGCCACGAAGCGTTCCAGGGCCAGAACCTGCCGATAGCCTAGGCCCTCCAGGAGGGCAAAGAAGAGAAGGACCACCCGGTCCCAAAGCCGGGGATACCGTTGCAAAAGCAGCGTCTCCATCCCCACCGCCAACTGGGAGAGAAGGACCCCATAGCCCACGGCCAAAAGGAGGAAGAGAAGGGCGAACTCCGGATTAAAAAGGCCAAGGAGGTAAAAGACCGGCAAGAGCACGTAGCCCAAAACCTCCACCACCGGGGCCAAGGCCTCAAAGAAGAAGAAATAGGGCATGGCCACCAGGCCTAGGCGTCCGTACCTGGGATTGAAGAGCATAACCCGATGGTTCCAAAGGACCTCCCACAGGCCCCGGTGCCAACGGTTCCGCTGCCTCCTTAAGGTGGCCCAGTCCGCAGGTACCTCCGTATAGCAGATGGGGTCTGGAGTGTAAAGGATGCGGTACTCCCTTCCCTCCTCCCGGGCCCGGCGGTGAAGGCGGACCACCAGCTCCATATCCTCCCCCACGGTGTCGGTGCGATACCCCCCCACCCGCAAGGCCTCCTCCCGCCGGAAAAGGCCAAAGGCCCCGGAGATAATGAGCAAGGCCCCCATGGCGCTCCACCCTGCCCGTCCCATGAAGAAGGCCCGGGCGTACTCTATCACCTGCATACGCTCCAAAAACCCTTGGGGAAGGCGCAGGGTCTCCACAATACCCTCACGCACCACAGCCCCATTCAAGGGCCTTATCGTCCCCCCCACCGCCAATACCCGGTCATCCTCCAAGAAAAGGCGGCTCGCCCGTAAAAGGGCCTGGGCATCCAGGAGGCTATCCGCATCCACGGCGCAGAACAGGGGATACCGGGCCAGGTTCAGCCCAGCGTTAAGGGCATCGGCTTTGCCCCCGTTTTCCTTGTCCACCACGATAAGGTTAGGGTATACCAATGAGCGGTACACGGCCCGAACGGGCTTGGTGGGAAGGACCCGACGGTACGCCCATTCCACCTCCACCAGGCGGAAGGCCTCCTTGAGCACCTCCAGGGTCCGATCCTTGGGCCCGTCCGCCACCACGATCACCTCAAACTCCGGGTAATGCAAGGCCAAAAAGGAACGCACCGAGTGGGCGATGGTCTTCTCCTCGTTGTAGGTGGGGACCAGGATGGACACGGGCAGGTAGGCCTCGCGCTCCAAGAGGTCCTTCAGGGAAAGCTCAGAAAGCTCCCGGGCATAACGGGCCACCATCCCCAGGCCAAAGAAGGCGAAAAGGGTATAAAAGAAGTTCAAAAGGGCGAAATACCACAGGATCACCACCTGGTACAAGAACAAGAAATCCAAAAGGAGGTTCACGCCGCCTCCCGGAATACCTGCTGGGCCATGGCCCGGCCAAAGGGATCGGGGTGGCGTTCCGCAGCCTGGGCCAGAAAGCCCTTGTTCATCCGCAAAAGCCCTTCCGCCGCCGCCCGGCGCACGTAAAAAGAAGGGTCAGAAAGCGCCTTCCACAAGGCTCGCTGGGCCAGATCGTTCCCCAAAAGGGCCATGAGCCGGGCGGCATGGGCCCGCAAGAACTCCCGTTCATCCTTTAAGGCCGCCAGCAAAAGCCCCTCGTAGCCCTGGGGTGGGTAGCGCAGGCGGTAAAGGGCACGCATGGCCGCCGCCTTAAGCTCTGGATCCGCCTGGTCTAAGAAGGGAAGAACCCTTTCCACCAGGGACGCCAGCTTAAGCCGGCCCACAGCCTCCAGGGCCGCCCAAACCTCCTCCCCACCACCTTGGGAAAGCAAATACTCCACCACCGGCTCCGCCCGGTCTTCCAGAAGGAGGAGCACCTCCAAAAGGGCCCCCCGGGGTAAGGCGGCTTCCAAAAGGGCTTTAGCCAAGTCCAAGAGCCCTTGCCCCTGGGCCACCCGGGCCCCAGCCCGGGCCGCCGCCAAACGCAGGACGGGGTCCGGATGAGCCAGATACGGAAGAACCGCTTCCAGGGTTTCCGGCAAGCGGGCTTGGGCTAA
>NZ_CALLUR010000003.1:0-24946 GCF_938010445.1 uncultured Thermus sp. | reverse complement strand
CCCTGGCCCCTCTTTTGGGAGGGGCGGGAGGTGGGGCAGGCCAAGCGGGTCAGGGCCACCCCCTACGGGGCCTTGGGCTTTGGGGTGGTGCGCCGGGAGGTGCCCTTGGGCGCGGTGTTGGAAGGGGATGGGGGGCGTTTTCAGGTGGAGGCCTGGCCCTTTGAGGAGGCGATATGGAGCGGGCGGAGATCATCGGGGTAGGCACGGAGCTCATCTACGGGGAGACCCTGGACACCAACACCGCGGAGATCGCCAGGAGCCTCGAGGCCTACGCCCTTAAGGTGGAAAGGACCCTCAGGGTGGTGGACGAACCCCTGCCCCTGGCCCGGGAGGTGGCCCAGGCCTGGGAGCGGGCCCGGCTTTTGGTGCTTTCGGGGGGCCTAGGCCCCACCCCCGACGACGTGACCCGGGAGGCGGTGGCCGAGGCCTTGGGGGAGCCCTTGGAGCTGGACGAGGCCATGCTGGCGGAAATAGAGGCCCTCTTCCGGGCCCGGGGGCGGCCCATGCCCGAGGCCAACCGCAAACAGGCCTTGAGGATCCCCTCGGCCACCTGGCTTAAGAACCCCCGGGGCACCGCCCCGGGTTGGTGGGTGCATAAGGGGGGAAAGGACCTGATCCTCCTGCCCGGGCCTCCCCCTGAGTGGCGGCCCATGTGGGCGGAGGTCTTGCCCCAGCTGAACCTTCCCCGCCGCCCTTACGCCAAGCGGGTTTTAAAGACCTGGGGCATCGGGGAGTCGGAGATCGTGGAGCGGCTTGGGGAGCTCTTTAGACGGAACGAGGAGGTGGAGGTGGGCACCTACCCCAAGCTCCAGGGGGTGGAGGTGGTGGTGAGGGGCCGGGAGGAGCTGGTGGCCGACCTGGCGGACAGGATAAAGAAAAGGCTTCTTAAGGAGGTCTGGGGGGAGGGGGACCTGACCTTGGCCGAGGCGGTGAAGCGCCGCCTGGAGCTGGAAGGGGCCACCCTCTCCACCATGGAAAGCCTCACCGGGGGGCTTTTGGGGGCGGAGATTACCCGGGTACCGGGGGCCAGCCGCTTCTACCTGGGGGGCGTGGTATCCTATTCCGTAGGGGCCAAGGCCCGCTTCGGTGTGCCGGAGGAACTCCTCGCCAAGACGGTTTCCGCCGATACGGCCAAGGCCATGGCGGAGGCCGCCCGGGTGCTTTTCGGTTCCACCTATGCCCTTTCCACCACGGGGGTGGCGGGGCCGGACCCCTTGGAGGATCAACCCGTGGGCACGGTTTTCGTGGCCCTGGCGGGGCCTAAGGGGACGGAGGTGCGCCGCTACCGCTTCCCCGGGGACCGGGAGGTGGTGCGGCTCCGAAGCGTGTATGCCGCCTTGGCCTTACTCCTAACATGAGGCTCTTCTACGCGATCTTTCTTCCCGAAGAGGTGAAGCGGGCCTTGGTGGAGGCTCAGGGACGGGTGGCCCGCTACAAGGGGTGGAGGGAGGTGGCGCCCCACCACCTCCACGTTACCCTCCTTTTTCTGGGGGAAAGGCCGGAAGGGGACCTGGCGGATCTCCTGGCCTTGGGCCACCGCCTTGGGCGGCTTCATCCCCCTTTTACCGCCCGCATCCGGGGCACGGGCTACTTTCCCAACGAGGGCACCCCAAGGGTCTGGTTTGCCAAGGCGGAAGGGGAAGGCTTCGCCCTGTTGGCGGAAGGGCTTCGGCAGGGGGTTCGGGAAACCCTGGGGGAGGAGGCCCTCCTGGCCGGGGGGGACAAGCCCTTCAAGCCCCACATCACCTTGGCCCGGCGCAAGGCCCCGGCTCCCCGGGTGCCCCCGGTGGTCTTCGGCCTGGAGTGGCCGGTGACGGAGTTCGCCCTGGTGCGCTCGGAGCTTAAGCCCAAGGGGCCCGTATATACCATTTTGGAAAGATTCCCTTTGCGAGGTGAGCATGGACGAGAACAAGAGGAAAGCGCTGGAGAACGCTCTCAAGACCATTGAGAAGGAGTTTGGCAAGGGCGCGGTCATGCGCCTGGGGGAGATGCCCAAGTTGCAGGTGGACGTGATCCCCACCGGCTCCTTGGGCCTGGACCTGGCCTTGGGGATCGGGGGCATTCCCCGGGGTAGGGTCATTGAGATCTACGGCCCCGAGTCCGGGGGGAAGACCACCTTGGCCCTCACCATCATCGCCCAGGCGCAAAAGCAAGGGGGTGTGGCTGCCTTTGTGGATGCGGAGCACGCCTTGGACCCCCTTTACGCCCAGAAGCTGGGGGTAAAGGTGGAAGACCTCCTGGTCTCCCAGCCCGACACCGGGGAGCAGGCCCTGGAGATCGTGGAGCTCCTGGCCCGCTCGGGGGCGGTGGATGTGATCGTGGTGGATTCGGTGGCCGCCTTGGTGCCCAAGGCGGAGATCGAGGGGGAGATGGGGGACCAGCACGTGGGCCTGCAGGCCAGGCTCATGAGCCAGGCCCTGCGCAAGCTCACCGCGGTGCTTTCCAAGAGCAACACCGCCGCCATCTTCATCAACCAGGTGCGGGAGAAGGTGGGGGTGATGTACGGCAACCCCGAGACCACCCCCGGGGGCAGGGCCCTGAAGTTCTACTCCAGCGTGCGCCTGGACGTGCGCAAAAGCGGCCAGCCCATCAAGGTGGGCAACGAGGCGGTGGGCATACGGGTCAAGGTGAAGGTGGTGAAGAATAAGCTGGCCCCGCCCTTCCGCGAGGCGGAGCTGGAGATCTACTTCGGCAAGGGCCTGGACCCGGTGATGGACCTGGTGAACGTGGCCGTGGCCGCAGGGGTCATTGAGAAGGCGGGAAGCTGGTTCTCCTACGGGGAGGCCCGCCTGGGCCAGGGTAAGGAGAAGGCCGCGGAGTACCTTCGGGAGCGGCCCGAGCTTGTGGAGGAGATCCGGGCCAAGGTGCTGGAGAGGGCCCACGAGGTGGTGCTCGCGGGAAGCGAGGAAGGGGAGGAGTAGATGACCCCGACCCTTTTGGACCTGGGGCTTTTTCTCCTGGTCTTGGTCCTGGCGGGGGCCTTGCTCCTTAGGCGCAAGGGGGAGGACCGGAGCGCGGAGGAGGCCAAACGGCTGCTGGATGCCGCCAGGGGGGAGGCCAGGGAGGCCCTCGAGGCGGCCCGCAAAGAGGCCAAGGAGATCCTGGAGGCGGCCCGGGCCGAGGCCAAGGCCCTGCGCCAGGAGGCGGAGGAGCGGGCCAAGTCCTTGCGCCAGGAGTTGGAATCGGAGCTCAAACGCCGCTCGGAGGCCTTGGAGGCCGAGGCCAGGAAACGTTTGCAGGAGGCGGAGGAGCGCCTAAAGGCCGAGCGGGAGGAGCTTAAGGCTGAGCGGGAAAGGCTTAAAGCCCTGCAGGAGGAGCTAAAGGCGGAAAGGGAGCGCCTCAAGGGGGAGCGGGAGGAGCTTAGGCGGGAGGCGGAAAGGCTTTCCAAGCGGGGCGAGGCCTTGGACGCCCGGGCCCTGAAGCTGGATGCCCTGGAGGAATCCCTCTCCCAAAGGGAGGAGGCCTTAAGGGCCCGGGAAGCCCAGCTTCAGGAGCGGGAAGGGGAGATAGAAAGGCGGCTTTACCAGGTGGCGGGCCTTTCCCCGGAGGAGGCCCGGCGCCTCATCCTGGAGAGGCTGGACCGGGAGCTGGAGGAGGAAAAGGCCCAAAGGGTGCGGGCGGCTTTGGAAAGGGTGCGCCTCGAGGCCCGCAAGGAGGCCCAGAAGATCCTGGCCCAGGCCATGCAGCGTCAGGCCTCGGAAACCGCCGCCCAGCTGGCGGTCTCCGTGGTGCCCATCCCCTCCGATGCCATGAAGGGGCGGATCATCGGGCGCGAGGGGCGGAACATCCGCACCTTTGAGGCCCTGACGGGGGTGGACCTCATCATTGACGACACCCCGGAGGCCGTCTTGCTTTCCTCCTTCAACCCCATCCGCCGGGAGATCGCCCGCATGGCCCTGGAGGAGCTCCTCAAGGATGGACGCATCCACCCCAGCCGCATTGAGGAGGTGGTGGAAAAGGCCAAGCAGGAGATGAAGACCTTCATCTACGAGCGGGGTGAGGAGGCGGCCCTGGAGGCGGGGGTGGTGGGGTTAAAGCCCGGGCTCGTCCAGCTTCTTGGCCGGCTTCACTTCCGCTCCAGCTACGGGCAAAACGTCCTCAAGCACTCCGTACAGGTGGCCCACCTCGCGGGCATCATGGCCGCGGAGCTGGGTCTGGATGCCGCCTTGGCCCGGCGGGCGGGGCTCCTTCACGACATCGGCAAGAGCGTGGACCGGGAGGTGGAGGGAAGCCACGTGGAGATCGGGATTGCCCTGGCCCGCCGCTTCGGGGAGCCTTTAGAGGTCATAGACGGCATCGCCCACCACCACGACCCGGAGAACGCGGAAACCGTGTATGCGGTTTTGGTGGCGGCCGCCGACGCCCTCTCCGCCGCCCGGCCCGGGGCCCGGCGGGAGAGCCTGGAGGAGTATCTGCAGCGCCTCGAGGCCTTGGAGCGCATCGCCCTTTCCTTCCCCGGGGTGGAGACGGCCTTTGCCGTGCAGGCGGGGAGGGAGGTTAGGGTCATCGTCAAACCCGATAAGATCACCGACGCCAAGGCCACCCTCCTGGCGCGGGAGATCGCAGGCCGCATTGAGCGGGAGATGAACTACCCGGGCCAGGTGCAGGTGACGGTGGTGCGGGAGACCCGGGCGGTGGAGTACGCTAAGTAGGCTAAAATGGGGCGATTATGTTGAGGGGTGAGGACATCGGGATTGACCTGGGAACGGCCAGCGTTCTCATTTACGTGCGGGGGAAGGGGATCGTCTTGCGCGAGCCCTCGGTGATTGCGGTGGTGCAGGGGAAGCGGGAGGTGAAGGCGGTGGGGGCCGAGGCCTACCGCATGCTGGGGCGCACCCCCGGGAACATCGTGGCGGTGCGGCCCCTTAAGGACGGGGTCATCGCCGACTATGCCCTCACGGAGCGGATGCTCCTTTTGTTCCTCCAGAAGGTTCTTTCCCCCATGAGCCGCTTTTTCCGGCCCCGGGTCATGGTGGGGGTGCCCTCGGGGGTCACCGACGTGGAGAGGCGGGCGGTGGTGCAGGCGGTTTCCTCCATGGCCCACAAGGTCTACCTCATAGAAGAGCCTTTGGCGGCGGCCATCGGGGCGGGGATCAACGTGGCCGAGCCCACGGGCAATATGGTGGTGGACATCGGCGGGGGTTCCACGGACATCGCCGTCATCTCCTTAGGGGGCATCGTGCGTTCGGAAAGCCTTAGGATCGCTGGCAACGAGATGGACCAGGCCATCATCCGCTACGTGCGGCAAAAGTACAACCTCCTCATAGGGGAGCGCACCGCCGAGGAGCTCAAGATCCAGCTGGGGCGGGCCAAGATCCTTCCCGGGGAGGAGAAGGAGGTGGCCGAGGTGCGGGGCCGGGACCTGATCACCGGCCTTCCCCGCACGGCGGAGATCCCGGCAGAGGATGTGGTGGAAGCCCTGAGGGAGCCTCTGGAAAAGATCTTCCAGGGGGTGAAGACGGTGTTGGAAACCACGCCTCCCGAGCTGGCCTCGGACATTTACGAAAGGGGCATTCTCCTTACCGGGGGCGGGGCGCTCCTCAAGAACCTGGACGTGGCCCTGCAGGAGGCCACGGGGGTGCCGGTGGTGGTGGCGGAAAACCCCATTGAGGCGGTGGCCCTGGGCACGGGCAAGGCCTTGGAGATGCTCCACGTGCTGGAGGACACCATCCTCTCCTCGGACGACGTGCTTAAGAGGTGAGCGGTGGAGATCACCGAGATTCTCCGCCTTCTGCCCCACCGGTACCCTTTTCTCCTCATTGACCGGGTTCTTCATGCCGATGAGAAAACCTTCCGGGCCCTGAAGAATGTCACCTTCAACGAGCCCCACTTCCAGGGGCATTTCCCCGGCTACCCCATCATGCCCGGGGTGCTGATCCTCGAGGCCATGGCCCAGGCGGCGGTGGGTGCCATCGCCAGACAGCCGGGTTTCCAGCCTGGGGGACTGGTTTTCTTGGCGGGGATAGAGGAAGCCCGCTTTAAAAAGCCCGTGGTGCCGGGGGATACCTTGATCCTGGAGGGGGAGCTTCTCCTCTTCCGCCGGGGCCTGGGCAAGGTGGCGGTTAGGGCCTTGGTGGAAGGGGAGGAAAGGGCCAGCGCCCGCCTAAGCTTCGTGGTCCGGGAGGCCGCGGAGTAGGGGGGTGCTGGGGGCTAGAAAGCGGGGAAGCCAGACCTCGAGGATCTGCCGCAGGAGGGGGAGGGAAAGGGCTTGGCGGTCGGGTGCCGCCCAGCGGCGAAAGCCCACCTTGGCCGGCATTCCCTGGGAGAGGCCCAGGGGGATCAGCCCGGCCTCTGCCCAGGCGGAGGCCTTCCCTAAGCCTTACCGCTTCCCTTGGGGTATCATCTTTCCTGGTGGCGGACCTCATGGCCTACCTGAAGCGGGCCCGGGGCGGACGGGTGGTGGAAACCGGCTTCCTGGACCCGGAGGAACAGGCCCTTCTGGAGGAAAAGGCCCGAATGGAAGGGCTTAAGGTGGCCTTTTTCGGGGGGTTCCCCCTGGCCAAGAGGAAGGTGGCGGTGCTGTATCCCCCGGAGGTCCCTTCCGTGCACGATCCGGTGGCGGTGGTCTTCCTGGAGGAGGAACCCCCGGATCTGGGGGAGGCCATGGGGGACCAGGAGGCCTTTGGCGAAGGCCACCTGGTGGCGGTGTCCGCCAAGGGGAAGCAGGCCTTGGAGGAGGCGGGTTACACCCTCCTGCCACCCCCGGAAGGGGCCTTGCGGGCGGCGAACGAGCGGGTGCGCACCCTGGTGGTGCCCTCTTTAAGGGTGGACGCCGTGGGGGCCAAGGGCTTTGGGGTTTCCCGTAGCTATTTCGCCCAAGGGGTGAGGGCGGGGAAGGTGCGGCTAAAGGGCAAGGTGGCCTCCCCCAAGGACGAGATGGCTCCCGGGGACACCCTGTTGGCCGAGGGCCTAGGAAGCCTGAGGCTTTTGGAGGTGCTTGGCGAAACCCGGCGGGGGAACTATAAAATCAAGGTGGAGGTGGAACGGTAGGAGCAAAAAGGCCAGGGTCGGGTAGGCTTGACGGCTTAAGGGACTGCCCTATAAGCTAAGGTTTGTGCTCTTTGGTCGGGCCAAGGGAGCACGGTAAGAGCCAGCCGCCGCAAGGGGAGGCCCCCTTGCGGAAGAACCCTGTTAGCTTACCTCGGGCGGCCCGCTTTCCCAGAGGTGACGCATGGAGATCAAGCGATTCGGTCGCATCCGAGAGGTTATACCCCTTCCCCCTTTGACGGAAATCCAGGTGGAGTCCTATAGAAAGGCCCTCCAGGCCGATGTTCCCCCGGATAAACGGGAGGATGTGGGCATCCAGGCGGCCTTCAAGGAAACCTTCCCCGTGGAGGAGGGGGACAAGGGCAAGGGGGGTATGGTCCTGGATTTCCTGGAGTACCGCATCGGCGAGCCCCCCTTTTCCCAGGACGAGTGCCGGGAGAAGGACCTGACCTACCAGGCTCCCCTCTATGCCCGCCTCCAGCTCATCCACAAGGACACGGGGCTCATCAAGGAGGACGAGGTCTTCCTGGGCCACCTCCCCCTCATGACCCAGGACGGCTCCTTCATCATCAACGGGGCCGACCGGGTGATCGTTTCCCAGATCCACCGCTCCCCCGGGGTCTACTTCACCCCGGACCCCGCCCGGCCCGGGCGTTACGTGGCCAGCATCATCCCCTTGCCCAAGCGGGGTCCGTGGATTGACCTGGAGGTGGAGCAAAACGGCACCATTTCCATGAAGGTCAACAAGCGCAAGTTCCCCCTGATCCTCCTCCTCAGGGTTCTGGGCTACGATGCGGAAGCCCTGAACCGGGAGCTTGGGGCCTACGGGGAACTGGTGGGGGGCCTTCTGGACGAGGCGGTGCTGGCCATGCGCCCGGAGGAGGCCTTGGTGCGCCTCTTTACCCTGCTCCGCCCCGGCGATCCCCCCAAGAAGGACAAGGCCCTGGCCTACCTCCATGGCCTCTTGGCCGATCCCCGGCGCTACGACCTGGGGGAGGCGGGGCGGTACAAGGCGGAGGAGAAGCTGGGCGTGGGCCTTTCCGGCCGCACCCTGGTGCGCTTTGAGGACGGGGAGTTCAAGGACGAGATCTTCCTGCCCACCTTGCGCTACCTCTTTGCCCTGATGGCCGGGGTTCCTGGGCATGAGGTGGACGACATTGACCACCTGGGCAACCGCCGCATCCGCACCGTGGGGGAGCTCATGGCCGACCAGTTCCGGGTGGGCCTAAGCCGCCTGGCCCGCGGGGTGCGGGAGCGGATGGTGATGGGCTCCGCCGATACCCTTACCCCGGCCAAGCTGGTGAACAACCGGCCCCTCGAGGCGGCCATCCGCGAGTTCTTCAGCCGCAGCCAGCTTTCCCAGTTCAAGGACGAGACCAACCCCCTCTCCTCCCTGCGCCACAAGCGGCGCATCTCTGCCTTGGGGCCTGGGGGCCTTACCCGGGAACGGGCAGGCTTTGACGTGCGGGACGTGCACCGCACCCACTATGGCCGCATCTGCCCGGTGGAAACCCCGGAAGGGGCCAACATCGGCCTCATCACCTCCTTGGCCGCCTACGCCCGGGTGGATCACTTGGGCTTCATCCGCACCCCCTACCGCCGGGTGAAGGACGGGGTGGTCACCGACGAGGTGCTCTACATGACCGCCACCGAGGAGGACCGGTACACCATCGCCCAGGCCAACACCCCCTTGGAGGGCAACCGCATCGCCACCGACCGGGTGGTGGCCAGGCGCCGGGGGGAGCCGGTGATCGTGGCTCCGGAAGAGGTGGAGTTCATGGACGTGAGCCCCAAGCAGGTCTTCTCCGTGAACACCAACCTCATTCCCTTCCTGGAGCACGACGACGCCAACCGGGCCCTGATGGGTTCCAACATGCAGACCCAGGCGGTGCCCCTGATCCGGGCCCAGGCCCCGGTGGTGATGACGGGCCTCGAGGAGCGGGTGGTGCGGGACTCCCTGGCCGCGGTCTACGCCGAGGAGGACGGGGAGGTGGTGGCGGTGGATGGCCGCCGCATCGCCGTGCGCTACGAGGACGGCCGCCTGGTGGAGTACGCCTTGCGCCGCTTTGCCCGTTCCAACCAGGGCACCGCCTTGGACCAGCGCCCCCGGGTGACCGCGGGCCAGAGGGTCAAGAAGGGGGATCTCCTGGCGGATGGCCCCGCCTCCGAGGAGGGCTTTTTGGCCCTGGGGCAGAACGTCCTGGTGGCCATCATGCCCTTTGACGGCTACAACTTTGAGGACGCCATCGTCATCAGCGAGGAGCTCCTAAAGCGGGACTTCTACACCTCCATCCACATTGAGCGCTACGAGATCGAGGCCCGGGATACCAAGCTGGGCCCGGAGCGCATCACCCGGGATATCCCCCACCTTTCCGAGGCCGCCCTTAGGGACCTGGACGAGGAAGGGGTGGTGCGCATCGGGGCTGAGGTCAAGCCCGGGGACATCCTGGTGGGCCGCACCAGCTTCAAGGGGGAGCAGGAGCCTTCTCCCGAAGAGCGGCTTCTTCGCTCCATCTTTGGCGACAAGGCCCGGGATGTAAAGGATACCTCCTTGAGGGTTCCCCCGGGTGAGGGGGGCATCGTGGTGGGCACCCTGCGCCTGAGGCGGGGGGACCCCGGGGTGGAGCTCAAGCCCGGGGTGCGGGAGGTGGTGCGGGTCTACGTGGCGCAAAAGCGCAAGCTCCAGGTGGGGGATAAGCTGGCCAACCGCCACGGGAACAAGGGGGTGGTGGCCAAGATCCTCCCCGTGGAGGACATGCCCCACCTGCCCGATGGCACCCCGGTGGACATCATCCTGAATCCCTTGGGCGTGCCCAGCCGGATGAACCTGGGGCAGATCCTGGAAACCCACCTGGGCCTGGCGGGTTACTTCCTGGGCCAGCGCTACATCTCCCCGGTCTTTGACGGGGCCACGGAGCCGGAGATCAAGGCTCTTCTGGCCGAGGCCTTTGACCTCTATTTCGGTAAGCGCAAGGAGGAGGGCTTCGGGGTGGACAAGAGGGAGCTGGAGGTGCTGGCCCGGGCGGAGAAGCTGGGTCTGGTGAGCCCGGGTACAAGCCCGGAGGAGCAACTAAGGGAGCTCTTTACCCAGGGCAAGGTGGTCCTCTACGATGGCCGCTCCGGCGAGCCCATAGAGGGCCCCATCGTGGTGGGGCAGATGTTCATCATGAAGCTCTACCACATGGTGGAGGACAAGATGCACGCCCGCTCCACCGGCCCCTACTCCCTCATCACCCAACAGCCCTTAGGCGGCAAGGCCCAGTTCGGTGGCCAGCGCTTCGGGGAGATGGAGGTGTGGGCCCTCGAGGCCTACGGGGCCGCCCACACCCTGCAGGAGATGCTCACCCTAAAGTCCGACGACATCGAGGGTCGTAACGCCGCCTACGAGGCCATCATCAAGGGGGAGGACGTGCCCGAGCCCAGCGTGCCCGAGTCCTTCCGGGTTCTGGTAAAGGAGCTTCAGGCCTTGGCCCTGGACGTGCAGACCCTGGATGAGCGGGATAACCCCGTGGACATCTTTGAGGGCTTGGCGTCCAAGCGGTAAACCGCACGGAAGAAGCGGGATGGCTCTTAGCGGAGGAAGAATGAAAAAGGAAGTTCGCAAGGTCCGCATCGCCCTGGCCTCTCCGGAAAAGATCCGCTCCTGGAGCTACGGGGAGGTGGAGAAGCCCGAAACCATCAACTACCGCTCCCTGAAGCCTGAAAAGGATGGGCTCTTTGACGAGCGCATCTTCGGCCCCACCAAGGACTACGAGTGCGGCTGCGGCAAGTACAAGCGCCAGCGCTTTGAGGGCAAGGTGTGCGAGCGCTGTGGGGTGGAGGTCACCAAGAGCATCGTGCGCCGCTACCGCATGGGGCACATTGAGCTGGCCACCCCGGCGGCCCACATCTGGTTCGTGAAGGACGTGCCCTCCAAGATCGGGACCCTTCTGGACCTCTCCGCCACCGAGCTGGAGCAGGTCCTCTACTTCAGCAAGTACATCGTCTTGGACCCCAAGGGGGCGGTGCTGGATGGGGTGCCGGTGCAGAAGCGGCAGCTTCTCACGGACGAGGAGTACCGGGAACTCCGCTACGGTAAGCAGGAAACCTACCCCTTGCCCCAAGGGGTGGACGCCCTGGTCAAGGACGGGGAGGAGGTGGTGAAGGGGCAGGAGCTGTTCCCCGGGGTGGTGAGCCGCATGGACGGGGTGGCCCTGTACCGCTTCCCCCGGCGGGTGCGCATAGAGTACCTGCGCAAGGAGCGGGCGGGCCTCCGCCTTCCCCTAAGCGCTTGGGTGGAGAAGGAGGCCTATAGGCCAGGGGAGGTCCTGGCCGAGCTGCCCGAGCCCTACCGCTTCCGGGCGGAGGAGGAGGGGGTGGTGGAGCTGAAGGAGCTGGAAGAGGGCCACCTCCTCACCCTGCTTAAGGAGGATGAGCCCGTGGTCCGCTACTTCCTCCCCGTGGGGCTTACCCCCTTAGTGGTCCACGGGGAGGTGGTGGAAAAGGGCCAGCCCCTGGCGGAGGGGCGGGGGCTTTTGCGCATGCCCCGGCACATGGCCGCCAAGGAGGTGGAGGCGGAGGAGGAAGGGGATACCGTCTACCTCACCTTCTTCCTGGAGTGGACGGAGCCCAAGGACTATGCGGTGGCCCCCCACATGAACGTGGTGGTGCCCGAGGGGGCCCACGTCCAGGCGGGGGAGAAGGTGGTGGCGGCCATTGACCCCGAGGAGGAGGTGATCGCCGAGGCCGAGGGGGTGGTCCACCTGCACGAGCCCGCCAGCATCGTGGTGATGAAGGCCCGCCTCTACCCCTTTGAGGACGACGTGGAGGTGACCACCGGGGACCGGGTGGCCCCGGGGGACGTCCTGGCGGATGGGGGCAAGGTCAAGAGCGAGATCTACGGCCGGGTGGAGGTGGACCTGGTGCGGAACGTGGTGCGGGTGGTGGAGTCCTACGACATTGACGCCCGCATGGGGGCCGAGGCCATCCAGGCCCTTCTGAAGGAGCTGGACCTGGAGAAGCTGGAGGCCGAGCTCCTGGAGGAGATGAAGCACCCCTCCCGGGCCCGGCGGGCCAAGGCCCGGAAGCGCCTCGAGGTGGTGCGGGCCTTCCTGGACTCCGGCAACCGCCCGGAGTGGATGGTTCTGGAGGCGGTCCCCGTGCTACCTCCCGACCTCCGGCCCATGGTGCAGGTGGACGGGGGGCGCTTCGCCACCAGCGACCTCAACGACCTCTACCGCCGCCTCATCAACCGCAACAACCGCCTGAAGAAGCTCCTGGCCCAGGGGGCTCCGGAGATCATCATCCGCAACGAGAAGCGCATGCTCCAGGAGGCGGTGGATGCGGTCATTGACAACGGCCGCCGCGGTTCTCCCGTCACCAACCCGGGCTCCGAACGCCCCTTGCGTAGCCTCACCGACATCCTCTCCGGCAAGCAGGGCCGCTTCCGCCAGAACCTCTTGGGCAAGCGGGTGGACTACTCGGGGCGAAGCGTGATCGTGGTGGGGCCCCAGCTCAAGCTCCACCAGTGCGGCCTGCCCAAGCGCATGGCCCTGGAGCTCTTCAAGCCCTTCCTCCTCAAGAAGATGGAGGAAAAGGGCATCGCCCCCAACGTCAAGGCGGCCCGCCGGATGCTGGAAAGGCAGCGGGACATCAAGGACGAGGTGTGGGATGCCCTGGAGGAGGTGATCCACGGCAAGGTGGTCCTCCTGAACCGGGCCCCCACCCTGCACCGCCTGGGCATCCAGGCCTTCCAGCCGGTCTTGGTGGAGGGGCAGTCCATCCAGCTCCACCCCCTGGTCTGCGAGGCCTTTAACGCCGACTTTGACGGGGACCAGATGGCGGTGCACGTGCCCCTCTCCTCCTTCGCCCAGGCGGAGGCCCGCATCCAGATGCTCTCGGCCCACAACCTCCTCTCCCCGGCCTCCGGGGAACCCTTGGCCAAGCCCAGCCGGGACATCATCCTGGGGCTTTACTACATCACCCAGGTGCGCCGGGAGAAGAAGGGGGCGGGCCGGGAGTTCGCCACGGTGGAGGAGGCCCTGGCCGCCTACGAGCGGGGGGAGGTGGCCTTGAACGCCCCCATCAAGGTGGGGGGTAGGGAGACCAGCGTGGGCCGCATCAAGTTCGTCTTCGCCAGCCCCGACGAGGCCCTTTTGGCGGTGGCCCACGGCCTTTTGGACCTCCAGGACGTGGTCACGGTGCGCTACCTGGGCAAGCGGCTGGAGACCAGCCCGGGCCGGGTGCTCTTTGCCCGCATTGTGGGCGAGGCGGTGGGGGACGAGAAGGTGGCCCAGGAGCTTTTGCAGATGGACGTGCCCCAGGAGAAGAACTCCCTTAAGGACCTGGTCTACCAGTCCTTCCTGCGCTTGGGCATTGAGAAGACCGCCCGGCTCCTGGATGCCCTCAAGTACTACGGCTTCACCCTTTCCACCACCAGCGGGATCACCATCGGCATTGACGATGCCGTGATCCCTCCCGAGAAGCAGAAGTTCTTGGAGGAGGCGGATAGGAAGCTCCGGCAGATCGAGCAGGCCTACGAGATGGGCTTCCTCACCGACCGGGAGCGCTACGACCAGGTGATCCAGCTCTGGACCGAGACCACGGAAAAGGTCACCCAGGCGGTCTTCAAGAACTTTGAGGAGAACTACCCCTTCAACCCCCTCTACGTGATGGCCCAGTCCGGGGCCCGGGGTAACCCCCAGCAGATCCGCCAGCTTTGCGGCATGCGCGGCCTCATGCAAAAGCCCTCGGGGGAGACCTTTGAGGTGCCGGTGCGCTCCTCCTTCCGGGAGGGCCTCACCGTGTTGGAGTACTTCATCTCCAGCCACGGGGCCCGCAAGGGTGGGGCCGACACCGCCCTCAGGACCGCGGACTCCGGGTACCTCACCCGGAAGCTGGTGGACGTGGCCCACGAGATCGTGGTGCGGGAGGCGGACTGCGGCACCACCAACTTCATTTCGGTACCCCTTTTCCAGCCCGACGAGGTAACCCGGACCTTGCGCCTGAGGAAGCGCTCCGACATCGAGTCTGGGCTTTATGGCCGGGTTTTGGCCCGGGAGGTAGAGGTTCTGGGCCAGCGGCTGGAGGAAGGGCGGTACCTGACCCTCGAGGACGTGGCCCTCCTCATCAAGGCGGCGGAGGCCGGGGAGATCCAGGAGGTGCCGGTGCGGAGCCCCCTCACCTGCCAGACCCGCTACGGGGTGTGCCAGAAGTGCTACGGCTACGACCTTTCCATGGCCCGGCCCGTGTCCATCGGCGAGGCGGTGGGGGTGGTGGCGGCGGAGTCCATCGGCGAGCCCGGCACCCAGCTCACCATGCGCACCTTCCACACGGGTGGCGTGGCGGTGGGCACGGATATCACCCAGGGTCTGCCCCGGGTCATCGAGCTCTTTGAGGCCCGCAGGCCCAAGGCCAAGGCGGTGATCTCCGAGATCGACGGGGTGGTGCGCATTGAGGAAACCGAGGAGAAGCTTTCGGTCTTCGTGGAGTCCGAAGGCTTTTCCAAGGAGTACAAGCTCCCCAAGGATGCCCGCTTGCTGGTGAAGGACGGGGACTACGTGGAAGCCGGCCAGCCCCTGACCCGCGGGGCCGTGGACCCCCACCAGCTTCTGGAGGCCAAGGGCCCCGAGGCGGTGGAGCGCTACCTGGTGGACGAGATCCAGAAGGTCTACCGGGCCCAGGGGGTGAAGCTCCACGACAAGCACATTGAGATCGTGGTGCGGCAGATGCTCAAGTACGTGGAGGTCACCGACCCCGGGGATAGCCGGCTTCTGGAGGGCCAAGTCCTGGAGAAGTGGGACGTGGAGGCCCTGAACGAACGGCTCATCGCCGAGGGCAAAACCCCCGTGGCCTGGAAGCCCCTCCTCATGGGGGTTACCAAGAGTGCCCTTTCCACCAGGAGCTGGCTTTCCGCCGCCAGCTTCCAGAACACCACCCACGTGCTCACCGAGGCGGCCATCGCCGGCAAGAAGGACGAGCTCATCGGCCTCAAGGAAAACGTCATCCTGGGCCGCCTGATCCCCGCCGGCACGGGAAGCGACTTCGTCCGCTTCACCCAGGTGGTGGACAAGAAGACCCTCAAGGCCATTGAGGAGGCCCGCAAAGAGGCAGTGGAGGCCAAGGAACCCGCGGTGCGCCGCCCTGCCCGCCGGGAGCAGCCCGGAAAGCAGGCCTAAGGCTATTCCATGCCCCAACCCGGCTGGGCCGGGTTGGGGGCTTCTTTTGCCGGCCGGGTTCCATGGCTTCCCCCCAGGCCTTTTTCCAGGGTGTTGGCGGAGGCCGGGCATTACCCGCTGACCCTGCTTGCGCCGGGAGTGCGCCATAATGGGACCATGTTGGCCCGGCTTTATGGGGTCTTTCGCCAGGTGGGGGAGGACCTTTTCCACCATAGGCTCATTTCCGCCACCGCGGGCAACTTTTCCGTGCGCACCAAGGAGGGCTTTCTCATAACGAAAAGCGGGGTGCAGAAGGGGAGGCTTACCCCGGAGGACCTGGTGGAGGTGCCCCTGGAGGGTCCTTTCCCGCCAGGGGCCAGCGTGGAAAGCGTCATCCACCGGGAGGTTTACCTGCGGACGCCGGCCCGGGCCATCGTCCATGCCCACCCCCGGGTGGCGGTGGCCCTTTCCCTGCACCTGGACTCCCTGGTGCCCCTGGACCTCGAGGGCCAGTACTACCTGAAGGAGGTCCCGGTGCTGGCCCCCAAAACCGTGAGCGCTACCCTCGAGGCCGCCTTAGCCGTGGCCGAGGCCCTTAAGGACAGGCGGGCCTGCCTCCTAAGGGGGCATGGGGCCTTCGCCATCGGGCTCAAGGAGAAACCGGAGGAGGCCCTTTTAGAGGCCTATAGCCTCCTCACCACCCTGGAGGAGAGCGCCGAGATCCTCTTCTACCACCGCCTTTGGGGGAAGGGATGAGGGTGCTCTTCGTGGAGGGGAAGGACAAGGAGGCCCTTCTGGCCCTAGCCCGGGAGCTTCCCCATCCCTTTTGGCTTCTTGCGGGGGAAGGGGTGTGGCTTCTGGAGGTGTTCGGCGCCGGGGAGGAGGCCTTGGGAAAGGCCCAGGCCCTTCCCGGGGTTAAGGTTTGGGCCTTTACCCTGCAGGATGGGGTAGTCTATAGGGGATGCGGGAAGAAATCGGCTACATCCCCGTAGGGGAAGCGGAGCTCTACGTGGAGGACGTGGGGGAGGAGCACGCTCCCGCCCTCATCGTCCTTCACGGCGGGCCTGGGGGCAACGCCTATGCCCTTAGGGAAGGGCTTCAGGAGTACCTGGAGGATTTCCGGGTCATCTACTTTGACCAGCGGGGTTCGGGCCGGAGCCTGGAGCTTCCCCAAGACCCGAGGCTTTTCACCGTGGATGCCCTGGTGGAGGACACCTTAGCCCTGGCCGAGGCCCTAGGGATTGAGCGGTTTCACCTTCTGGCCCACGGCTTCGGGGCCCTGGTGGCCCTGGAGCTCCTCCGCCGCTACCCAGAGGTGGATGGGGCCCTCCTGCTGGCCCCATGGGTGAGCTTTCCCTGGCTTTCCGCCCGGCTGGCGGAGGCGGCGGGCCTGGAGCCTTTGGGGGATCCGGAGGAAAACCTGAGGGCCGCTTTGCAGAAGGCGGAGCCCAAGGCGCTCTTTGACCGCCTCATGTTCCCCACGCCCCATGGCCGCCTGGAGTACGAGTGGGTGGCGGAAGGCTCGGGGATACTGGGGCCGGACACCCCGGCCTTGGCCTTTTGGCATAACGGCCTTTGGCGGCTGGACTACACCCCCTACCTTGCCCCAAGCCGCAGGCCGGTGGCGGTGGTGGTGGGGGAGAAGGACGGCACCAGCTACCCCTACGCCGAGGAGGTGGCGGAGCGCCTTCGGGCTCCCATCCGCGTGGTCCCGGAGGCCGGGCACTACCCCTGGATCGACCAGCCGGAGGCCTTTGGCGAGGTCTTTCGGGAGAGCCTCGAGGGCCTGCTGGTTCCCTGGAGGGTGTGAAAGGGGCCGGGGTGGCCCTTCTTTGGCCGGGGAGGGTGGTAAACTCTAGGCGTCACCGGGGGTGCTCCTCCTATGGGGCTGAGAAATACCCTTGGAACCTGAACCGGGTAATGCCGGCGTAGGGAAGGTGACCAAGGCCCCTCCCGGTGACAAGGAGGGGTTATATGTTAAGGTTTTGGTCTTTGCTGGTCCTTTTGGCCTTCGGCTTCGCCCAGGAGATCACCGTCCTCACCCACAGCAGCTTTTCCCTGGACAAGGGGCTCATCGCCCAGTTTGAGCGGGAGACGGGCCTGAAGCTCCGCTTCCTCAAGGGTGGGGATGCCGGGGAGACCCTAAACCGGGCCATCCTCACCAAGGGGGCCCCCATCGCCGACGTGATCTACGGCTTTGACAACACCTTTTTATCCCGGGCCCTCGAGGCGGACCTCCTGCTTCCCTATCGCAGCCCGGAGATCCGCAACCTGAAGGCCACCTTGCTTCTGGACCCCACGTTTCGTGCCCTGCCCGTGGACTACGGCTGGGTGAGCCTGAACTACCACCGGGCCTACTTCAAGGACCGGCCCTTGCCCAAGGTCCCCGCCGACCTCGCCCGGCCCGAGTACGCCAGGCTTTTGGTGGTGCAAAACCCCGCCACCAGCTCCCCGGGCCTGGCCTTCCTCATGGCCACGGTGGCCCGTTTCGGCGAGGAGGGTTACCTGGACTTCTGGGCCCGGCTTCGGGATGGGGGGGTGCGGGTGGCCAAGGGCTGGAGCGAGGCCTACTACACCCACTTCACCCTCTACAAGGGGGATAGGCCCCTGGTGGTTTCCTACACCACCAGCCCCGCCGCCGAGGTCTACTACTCCGAGGGCAAGTACCAAGAGCCCCCCACGGGGAACCTTTTCCCGGAGCTGGCCTTCTTCCAGGTGGAGTTCGTGGGGATCCTGAAGGGGACCAAGAACCTGGAAGGGGCCAGGAAGGTGGTGGACTGGTTCCTTTCCAAGCCGGTGCAGGAGAACCTTCCCACGGAGATGTGGATGTACCCGGCCCGCCGCGATGCCAAGCTCCCCGAGGTCTTCCGCTTTGCCCCAGAGCCCGTGGGGAGCGTGCGCCTGGACCCTAAGGCCATGGCGGAAAACCGGGAGCGCTGGATTGAGGAGTGGACCAAGGTGGTCCTCCAGGGGCAAAGCCCCGAGGCGGTGCGCCGTTCCCGGCGCTAACCCGCCCAAGGGGTAGGGGGCCATGGCCCACGGGGGTCTATTGGTCTTCCTCTTCCTGGGCCTGGCCCTTTTCTACCCCTTAGGGCGCATCCTGGCCCTGGGGGTGGGGGAGGGGTTTAGCCGAGCCCTGACCAACCCCTACTACTGGGAGCGGTACCTTTGGAGCCTGGAGTACGGGGTTCTTTCCGCCCTCCTGACCCTGATGCTGGCCCTACCCCTGGCCTTTTTCTTCCGCCGCCGCTTCCCATTGAGGGGGGTTTTCCTGGCCCTTTCCACCTTGCCCTTTGTCCTCCCCACCCCGGTGGTGGCCCTGGGGTTTTTGGCCCTCCTGGGGCCTAGGGGGCTTTTGGGGATGGACCTCTATGGCAGCAAAACCCTCCTCTTCCTGGCGGCCGTGTTCTACAACCTGGGCCTGGCCCTCAGGATTCTCCTGCCGGTGGCCCTGAACCTGGAGGGTCCCTTGCAGGCGGCCCGGGTTCTGGGGGCCACGCCCTGGAGGGCGTTTTTGCGGGTGGGGTTTCCCCTGATCCTTCCCGCTTGGGGCTCGGCGGGACTTTTGGTGTTCATCTACGCCTTTTCCGCCTTTGGGGTGCCCCTTCTCCTGGGCGGGCCCCGGTACGCCACCCTCGAGGTGGAGGTCTATACCCTCTTGGCCTACCGCCTGGCCTTTCCCGAGGCCAGCGCCCTGATGCTCCTGGAGATCCTCACCCTGGCCTTGGCTGTGGCCCTCTACCTGCGCCTCAAGCCCTACCCCCTGCCACCCGGAGGCCTCCTTCCCGCTCCCCCTTGGGCCTACGCCGTGGGCCTAGGGGCCTTCTTTCTGCTCCTCTTTGCCCCCTTGTGGGGGCTTCTTCTGCGCCTGGACCTCGGGGCCTTGGCCTCCGCCTGGGCCTCGGAGGACTTCACCCCCCTTTCCCTAGCCTTGGGGAATAGCCTCCGTTTCACCTTTCTGGCCCTCCTTTTGGCCTTACCCCTGGGGGTGGCCTACGCGGCGGCGGCCCGGAGGAGCCCCCTCATGGACCTTTTGGGCCTCTTTCCCCTTATGGTGAGCCCGGTGGCGGTGGGCCTGGGCTACCTTCTCGCCTACCCCCATCTTCGGGGCTCCCTGCTCCTCCTGCTGGCCGCCTATGCCCTTCTGGCCTACCCCCTCCTGGCCCGGGCCCTCCTACCGGCCTTGCGCAGTCTTTCCCCAAGCCTCCTCGAGGCGGCCCGGGTCCTGGGGGCCACGCCCTTGAGGGCCTTTTTCCGGGTGGAGATCCCCTTGGTCCTTCCCGCCTTGCAATCCGGGCTTGCCCTGGCCTTGGCGGCCATCCTGGGGGAGTTTGGGGCCAGCCTGGTGCTCTGGCGGCCGGAGTGGACCACCCTGACCCTGGCCATCTACGAGCGCCTGGGCCGGCCTGGGGAGGCTCCTTTCCGCGAGGCCTTGGCCATAGCCGGCCTTCTGGCCTTGCTTTCGGGGCTTGTCTTCTACCTTCTGGACCGGGGCAGGGGGCGGGTGGGTTGATGCCACCCCACCTTGGCTGGGGTTCCCAGAGGGGTCCTTCCGGGGACCGGAACCGAGAGGGGCTATGCCCCCTGGCACTGCGGGCAGTAGTGGGTGCCCCTTCCCGCCACGGTCCTCTTGGCGATGGGAGTGCCGCAGGCGGGGCAGGGAAGGCCCCTTCGCCCGTAGACGGCGTGCTCCTTCTGGAACCTCCCCGGAAGGCCATCGGGCCCCTGGTAGGTGCGGTCGGAAAGGGTGCTTCCTCCTAAGGCCACCGCCTGGGCCAGCACCTCCTTGAGGGCCAGGAAAAGCCTTAAGGCTTCCTCCTCCCCCAGCGCCTCTCCCCGGCGAAGGGGGGAGAGGCGGGCCCGGAAGAGGGCCTCATCGGCGTAGATGTTGCCTACCCCAGCGGCCAGGCGCTGGTCCAGGAGGAGGGCCTTTAGGGGTTTGCGGCTTTTCCTTAACCCTTCCCAGAAGCCCAAGAACTGGAACTCCTCCGAAAGGGGCTCGGGGCCCAGGCGGGGGAGAAGGGGGATTTCCCGGTAGTCTCCCCGCTCCACCACCCAGATGCGGCCAAAGCGCCGGGGGTCGTGGAAGAAGATCTCCTGGTCCTCGAGGCGGAAGGCCACCCGGGTGTGGGGGGTCTTTTCCAGGCGGAAGCCCCCGGTCATACCCAGGTGCACCACCATCTCCCACCCCTCCGTGAGGGCAAAGAGGAGGAACTTGCCCCGGCGGCGGAGGTCCTCCACCCGCTGGCCAAGGGCCCGCTCCGTGTTCCGGTAGCGAAGGGGGTCTTGGTGCTCTATCCGGAAAAGCCGCTTCCCCAGGAAGAAGGGAAGAAGCTTTCTCCTGGTGGTTTCCACCTCGGGTAGCTCGGGCATGTCTAGTCCACAGGCACGGGCTGGCCCTTTTCGTTCACCGCCACGTAGGTGAGCTCCCCCTTGGTGGCCAGCACCCGGCCATCCTCCTGGCCGAAGTGCTCCTTGTACACCTCCACCTCCACCGTTAAGGAGGTGCGCCCCACCCGCACCACCTTGGCCACCACCTCCAGGAGGTCCCCGGTGCGGATGGGCACCTTGAACTCCACGCTGCTCACCGCCACGGTCACCACGGGTTTTCTGGCTCTCCTGGCGGCGGCGTAGGAGCCCACCTTGTCCATGAGGCCCAGCACGAAGCCGCCGAACGCAGCCCCTAAGGGGTTGGTGTGCTCGGGGAAGACCAGCTCTAGGGTACGCGCCTCCATACCCTTCCTAGGCTACCCCAGGAGGTCGGTGAGGCGGGCCATCTCCCGGTCCTTTTCCGTGAGGCCCCCGGCGCTATGGGTCCACCACTCCACCGTCACCCGCCCCCACTCCAGGGTAAGCCGGGGGTGGTGGCCTTTGGCCTCCGCCAGCTCCCCCACCCGCTTTACAAAGTCCAGGGCCTCCTGGAAGTTGGCAAAGCGGAAGGTCTTGACCAGGCGCTCGGGGTCTTGTTGGATCTCCCAGTCCATGCCCCCAGGGTAAGGGAAAAGCCCGAACCCCTTAGGGTTCGGGCTCTCTTTTGGTTGCGGGGGCGGGATTTGAACCCGCGACCTTCGGGTTATGAGCCCGACGAGCTACCAGGCTGCTCCACCCCGCGTCGCCATCCTTAACTATAGCCAGGGGAAGAGCTTATGTCAAGCACCTTGCCCGGGTTCAGAAGCCCCTCGGGGTCCAGGAGGGCCTTTAGTTTTCGCATCCAATCCAAGGCGGGGCCGTGTTCCAGGGGGAGGTACTTTTTCTTCCTTAGCCCCACCCCGTGCTCGGCGGTGCAGGTGCCGCCAAGCGCCAAGGCCCTTCGCACCAAGGCCTCGGCGTAGGCTTCCGCCTTGGGGTAGTCCGGGGGGAGAACGGGCACCAGGGTGTGGAAGTTCCCGTCCCCCACGTGGCCCAGGATGTTGCCCGTAAGGCCCATTTCCCCTAGAAGCCCCTGGGCGTAGCGCACCATTTCCGGTAGGTGGGAGAGGGGCACGGCCACATCGGTGATGACGAAGCGGTGGTCAGGATAGAGGTGCACCAGGGCCCAGTAGGCCTGGTGGCGGGCCTCCCACTGGCGCCGGCGCTCCTCTTCCGTCTTGGCGGCCTCCACCTCGAGGGCCCCCTCCTCCCGCATGATCTCCAAGGCCAGGGCGCTTTCCGCCTCCAGGGCCTCCTTGGTGGAGGAGTGGAACTCCAAAAAGAGAGCCGGCTTCTCGGGAAAGTCCGCTTGCAGGTAGCGGTTTAGCGCCCTTAGGGCCAGCTCGTCCAATAGCTCCAGCCGGGCCACGGGAAGCCCGCTGGCCATCACCCGGTAGCTGGCCAAGGCGGCCTCCTCCACCCCGGGGAAGAAGACCCTTAGGGCGTGGACGTGCTCCGGCAGGGGGTGGAGCCTAAGGGTAAGGCGGGTGATAATCCCCAAGGTGCCCTCCGAGCCGATGAAGAGGTCCTTTAGGTCGTAGCCCGCGCTGGTCTTACGCACCCCCCGGCCCAGCTCCAAAACCTCCCCGCCTGCCAGGACCACCTGGAGGGCCAGGACGTTGGCCCGCATCCCCCCGTAGCGCACCGTGGTGGTGCCGCTGGCGTTGGTGGCGGCCATGCCGCCCAAGGTGGCGTCGGCCCCGGGGTCCACGGGAAAGAAAAGCCCCGTGCCCTTTAGGGCCTCGTTGAGGGCCCTGCGGGTGAGGCCAGGCTCCACCACGCAAAGGAAGTCCTGGGGGCGTACCTCCAGGATGCGGTTCATGCGGCTAAAGTCCAGGCTGAGGGTTTCCCTCAAGGGGTAGAGGTGGCCCTCGAGGCTGGTCCCGGCGCCAAAGGGGATCACCGCCAGGCCCCTTTCCCGGGCGAAGCGCAGGGCCTCTTGTACGTCGGCCACGCTCTCCGGATAGACCACCGCCAGGACCTCCCCCTCCTCGGGGTACCCCTCGTCCCGCCCGTGCCGGCGGCGCTCGGAGAGGGAGGTGTCCACCTTCCCGGGGAAGAGGCGCCTTAAGGCTTCCAGGGTGTCCATGGAGGCCAGTTTAGTCCGGCTTGGCGTCGGGGAGAAGGGTCTCCGCTTCCCGCACGTGCGGGATAAGGTATCCGGAAAGGCCCCATACAACTCCCAGGCTACCGAAAAGAAGAAGCATAAGGGCGATGCCCTCCCCCTGGCCGTACCGCGGGGCGAAAATCCAGTCGGCCAGGGGGCCGGAAAGAAGCATGGCCAAAGGATTGGCAAACCAGGCGATCATGCGCCTGGCGGCGAAGACCTTGCCCTGGACCTCGAGGGGCACCTTGCTTTGCCAGATGGCCTGGTTGGAGCCATTTAGTAGCGGGAGGAAAAGGCTCTCCATGAAGGCCAACGCTGCCCATGCCCGGGGGCCTTCTGCCACCCCCATAAGGGCCAAGGCCAGACTGGAGAAGGCCATTCCCAAAAGGACCCCGTGCACCCGCTTTCTTGGTCCACCCCAAAGGGAAAGGAGAAGCCCACCCGCCACCCCACCAAGCCCGGAGGCCGACCGCACCAAGGCCAGAACTGCCTCCGAGAGGTCGGTCTTGGCCAGCACCATGGCGGGCAGGACGGTCACGGCCAAGGTGGTGAGGAAGTTGATGCCAAAGAACATGAGCTGGAGGGCAAAAAGAGGGGGTCTGGACAGGATGAAGCGAAAGCCGAACAGGGCCTCCTCCAGGAGGGAGGCTGTGGGTTTTGCGGAAACCTGGGGATGGGGTATGGGCACCAGGAGAAGGGTGAGGATAGCAGCGCTGGCTCCTAGGAGGTCTAAGGCGAAGATGCCCCCAAGGCCTAGGGGGTTAAGGAGGGCTGCCGCCAGCACCGGGGCTCCCACGCCAGCTAAGGACTCCGCCAAGCTCATCATCCCGCTGGCGCGGGCGTAGTCCTTTTTCTCCAGCAGGGTGCTTAGGGCTGCGGAAAGGGCCGGCCAGTGAAGGCTTCCCAGGGCCCCGCTGAAGGCGGAAACCAGGTACAGGTGCCAGATTTGCAACTGGCCCAGAAGGAACATCAGGAGCAAGAACCCCGTGGCCAAGGCACTTCCCAGGTCAGCTGTCAGCATGACCCACTTCCTGGGGTAACGGTCCACCAAGGCCCCAGCCAGGGGGGAAAAGAGAATCAGGGGAAGAAAATGGAAGAAGCCCAAAAGGGAAAGGGTGGTGGCGAGCCCGGTCTTCTCATAGGCGTGGAGGGTAAGGGCGAACCAGGTCATCTCCCGCCCCACCAGGGCCAGGGCCTGGCCCAGCCAAAGGAGACGGAAGGCGGCAAACCCTTGCATGACCTTCAATCTCCGGCCCTTCTACTTCAAAAACAAGGGTTCTTTTTGAAGAGGGGGATAGCTAAAATCTAGCTATGCCTTTCCTGGTCAAGAATTCTTTGGCAGCGCGCCTTTTGGCCGATCCGGATATGGCGGTGTGCTTGAAACCTTTCATGAAGGGGCCGGCCAGCGTTAAGGACCTAGCCTTGGCCCAGGGGCTTTCCCCGCAGCAAGCGTACTATCGCGTGGGGCTCCTGTTAAAGGCCGGGCTCCTCCAACCGGCAGGGCTTCTTCTCCAGCGGGGCCGGTACATCCGGTTGTATCGGGCGGTGGATACCGATTTCCGTATTCCTCGGGAGCTGGTTCCGGAGAGGGTATGGGTGGCCCTCGAGGGGGCCCAAAGTTGGCAGGAGGAATGGGAAAAGGCCCTGGAACTTTATGACCCAGGGTATGGCACGGTTTTGCGTGTCTTCTTAAACCCGGAAGGGATCTTGGAGTTTGGAAGCGAGGGTGAGCCCGATATCCTGGCGGAAGAGTTTCCTCCCCTTGTAAACCTCTGGAGCGCTGGGCTTCACCTGCGCTGGGAGGAGGCCAAGGCCTTCCAGCGGGAGCTTTTGGCCCTTTACCACCGCTATGCTGCCCTCTCCCCAGCGCGAAAGGAAGAGGGCCAACCCCGGTATTTGCTCCACCTGGGGCTGGCCCCAGCGCCCAAATAGGCCTCTTTACGCCTCGCCTTTCAGGATGGCCTCAATCCGCTCCAGGGCTTCTTTGGGCAGGTCCACCCCGGCGGCTCCCAGGCTTTCTTGGATCTGCTCGGGCCGGGTGGCCCCGGTGATGGCGCTGCTGATTTCGCGAAGCCTAAGCACCCAGGCCAGGGCCAGCTGGGTGCGGGTGAGGCCCAGCTCATCCGCCACCGCCTTAAGCTTCTGCACCTTCCGGCGGTTTTCCTCCGTGAGGAAGCGCTCGGCGAACTGGGGGTAGCGGGCGAAGCGGCTTTCCGGCGGGATACCTTCATCGTACCGTCCGGTGAGCATGCCCATGGCCAAGGGGCTCCAGACCACCAGGCCCATGCCGAAGCGCTGGGCTTCGGGG
>NZ_CALLUR010000002.1:0-4258 GCF_938010445.1 uncultured Thermus sp. | reverse complement strand
GGGAGCTTGACGCCTACCTGGACCACTACAACCGCCGGCGACCCCACCGGGCCTTGGGGGGCCTGGCCCCTTTAGAGTACCTGGCTAGAATACGGGGGGAGGCGGTCCCCACAGAGTCTCAAATGTGTTGACCGACTACATCACCTTGACAGGCGGAGGGCACTGGGGTAGGTTAGGGGCGCAAAAGCAGACGGGAGGTGACCATGAAGAGAATCCTTATCCTCATCGTCCTGGTAGTCCTAGGACTGGCCCTAGCCCAGAAACCCAAGGTGGTGATCGGCACGGGCAGCACCGGAGGGGTCTTCTTCTACTACGGTACCGCCCTGGCCGACATCCTGAACAAAGCGGGGGTGGCGGAGGCCCAGCCGGTGCAGACCGGCGGCTCCTACGACAACCTCCAGCTCCTGCGGGACCGCACCTCGGGCACCACCTATTACTGCGCCCTCACCACCACCGACTCCGCCTATGTGGCCTACACCGGGGAGGAGCCCCGCTTCAAGGACCGCCCCGCCAAGAGCCAACGGGTGCTCTTTTACATGTATCCTTCCTTCATCCACATCGTGACCACGGAAAAAAGTGGCATCAAGGTGGTGCAAGACCTTAGGGGCAAGCGGGTCTCCACCGGCCAGCCGGGCTCCAGCACGGAAAACCTGGCCCTTCTGGTCCTCCAGGGGGCCGGGGTCAAGCCGGAAACCTTCGCCAAGCGGGAGCGCCTGCCGGTGGCGGAAGGGGCCAAGGCCCTGGCCGAGGGCACCCTGGACGCCTTCTTCTGGGTGGGGGGTGTGCCCACCAGCTCCATCGTGGAGCTCTCCCAAACCCTGGCCCGCAAGGGGGACCGGATCTACCTGATCCCCATTGACCCCAAGAGCACCACCGCCCAGGTGGCCATGAAGAAGTTCCCGGGCTTGGTGGATCCTTACAAGGTGCCCAAAAACGTATACAACACCCGCACCGATGTGCCCGGGCTGGCCACGGGCAACATCGTGGTGTGCCCGGATAGCCTTCCCGCGGAAGCCGGCTACGCCATCATGAAGGCGGTCTTTGAGAACCTGGATACCCTGCGCACCGCCGTGGCCGCCGCCAAGGACACCAGCCTCGAGGCCACCGCCAAGCTCTACGGCAAACTCCCTATCCCCTTCCACCCGGGAGCCGAGCGGTACCTGAAGGAAAAAGGCCTCATCAAGTAGGCCATGAAACCGCCCGGGTGCCCTGGAAGCCTCCAGGCCCCGGGCTTTTTTGGAGGAAGCCATGGAGCTGGAACACCCCCAAACCCCAGCCACCCCTTTATCCCGGTTCACCCACTGGATCCTGATCCTTGGAGCCCTTTATAGCCTCTATCTAGTCCTCCACCCCTTCACCCCCTTAGCCCGGGCGGAGATACCCATCCTGGACATCGTTCAGCTCCAGCGAAGCACCCACGTCCTCTTCCTCCTTTTGGGAGGCTATCTGGTTTCCTTCTACCTTCCCCGGAAGCGCACCTTTGGTTCTTGGGTTTTTTTCCTTTTCACCCTCATCCCCCTTTACAACTTCCTCGTCCCCAGCGTCCCCGGGCTAAACCTGCCCTGGGAGGCTAAGGCGGTGGGCCTCCTCTACTGGGCAGTGGCGGCCTTGCCCGCCCTCCTCCCTGGTCTAAAGCGGCCCGCAGACCTCCTGGCCGTCCTCCTGGCCCTCTTTCCCACCCTCTACCAGCTCCGCTTCTTTGAGGAGCTGGTGTATCGGGCCGTGCTTCCCGAACCCTGGGACATGGCCATGTCCTTCGGGCTCATCATGCTGGTCCTGGGCCTCGTCTACCGCCTTCTGGGCCCGGTGATGCCGGTTCTGGTCCTCTTCTTTTTCAGCTACAACCTCTACGCCGACCTCTTCCCCGGGGCCTTCAGGGGGAGCCGCCAAGGGATAGACCTCCTCCTGGGCAAGACCTATAACGAAACCGAGGCCGGCATCTACGGCCTCATCACCGGGGTTTCCGCCAAGTACCTGGTCTACTTCACCCTGCTTTCCGGCATGATCGGGGCCTTGGGTCTGGGAAAGGTGGTGGCCAACCTGGCCTTAGCCCTGGTGGGCAAGCACCCCGCCACCCCGGGGCGGGTCACGGGGTTGGCCAGCGTGTTCATGGGCATGTTCTCCGGATCGGGCGCCGCCGATACCCAGTTCGTGGCCGCCCTTACCAAACCCCTCTATGAAAGGGCCGGCTATGACCGCCTGGTGGCGGCGGGCTTGGTGGCCACCGCCGGCACCATCGCCCTCATCACTCCCCCGGTCATGGGCTCCATCGCCTTCATCATGGTGGAGATCCTCCAGATCCCCTACCTGAAGGTGATCGTCATGGCCTTGGGGCCAGCCCTGCTTTACCTGACCGCCGTTTTGGCCTTCAACGAGTTCTATTCCCGCAAGGCGGGCCTGCCTCCGGTGGGCGCTGAGCTGGGCATGAGCCGCAGGGCCTACGCCCTGCGCTATAGCATCCTCTTCTTGCCCATTCTCCTCATCATCGCCATGCTCTACCTGGGCTACGAGGTGCGCACCGCCGCCAGCCTGGCCCTCCTCTTCTTCATCCTCTTGACCTACCTGGACCCCACCCTGAGGCCCAAGGGGATAGCCCCCATCTTCCAAGGGCTAGCGGATGGCTTCCGCACCCTACTTCCCATCGGCACCGCGGTGACCGCCGCCAACCTCATCTTCGCCATGATGGTGATAAGCGGCCTTCCCTCCAAGTTCAGCCAGCTTTTGCAACAGGTCTCCGGGGAAAGCCTGCTTCTCGCCACCCTCATCACCGCCATCTTCAGCCTGGTGCTGGGCATGGGGGTACCCCCCACGGCCACCTACGTGCTCACCTCGGCCCTCACCGCCCCCGCCATCATCGCCCTGGCTAAGCAAAACGGCATCCCCGACTCCGCCGCCCTCCTCGCCACCCACATGTTCCTCTTCTACTATGCGGTCCTGGCGGATGTAACCCCGCCCGTGGCCCTCTCCGCCTACGCGGCCAGCAGCGTCTTCGGCACCAACCCCCTGATCACCGGGGTCTACGCCGCCCGGGTAGCCCTTTCCAAGTACCTGGTGGGGTTTTTCTTCCTCCTCTCCTACTCGGGCACCGCGCTGCTCATCATCCCTGTTCTGGAAAACTCCCCCCCAGGGGAGGCGTGGCCTTTGGTTCTGGAGCGCTTCCTCTCTGTAGCCGCAGGCATCGTCTACCTGTCTGCCTCCGCAGCGGGTTACACCCGCAGGCCCTTGAAGCGCTGGGAGGCCTGGGCTTTGGGCATTCTGGCCGTATTGCTCTTTGTGCCCTACGGGCTTCTCAACCTGGTGGCCTTCCTCCTGGGGCTTCCCTTCTTCCGCAAAGGGTTGACGGGAGCGCGCAAAGAGGCTTAGCGTAAGACCGAAGGCAAGGAGGTAGAACGATGAAAAGAGTTCTCTTGGTCCTTTTGGCCTTGGCGGGCCTGGCCCTGGCCCAAAAACCCAAGGTGGTGGTGGCCACAGGCGGCGTGGGGGGCGTGTACTTCTACTATGGCACCACCCTGGCGGAGATCTGGAACAAGGCCGGGGTGGCCGAGGCCCAGGCCATCCAGACGGCAGCCTCCATCGACAATCTGCTTCTTTTGGAAAACCGCACCGGCGGAGGAACCTACTACTGCGCCACCGTGTTGCCGGACTCCGCTTATCTGGCCTACACCGGGCAGCACGACCGCTTTAAGGACAAACCCGCGAAAAACGTCCGCATCCTCTTCGCCATGTACCCCAACTTTTTGCACATCGTCACCCGCGAAGGCACCGGCATCCGGGTGGTGCAGGACCTAAAGGGCAAGCGGGTATCCACCGGGGCTCCGGGCTCGGGGACCGAGGTGGAGGCCCTACTGGTCCTGCAGGCGGCGGGGCTATCCCCCAAGGACTTCGCCAAGCAGGAACGCCTAGGGGCCCAGGAGAGTGCGAACGCCCTCTCTGAGGGCAACATCGACGCCTTCTTCTGGTCGGGGGGCCTGCCCACGGGGGCCATCACCGAGCTTGCGGCCTCCTTGGCCCGGAAAGGGCAACGAATCCACCTGGTGCCCCTAGACCCCAAGAGCACGGTGGTGCAGACCTTCGGGAGGCGCTTCCCTGGTCTTGCCGGATCCGGGGTGATCTCCAAGGCCATCTATGGTACCCGGGCTGACACCCCCACCCTCACCTTCTGGAACCTCCTCGTCTGTCCGCAAAGCCTGCCTGAGGAGGCTGCGTATGCCCTTACCAAAGCCACCTTTGAAAACCTGGCCACCCTGCGCCAGGCGGT
>NZ_CALLUR010000001.1:0-8276 GCF_938010445.1 uncultured Thermus sp. | reverse complement strand
TTTGACCGGTTTGTGGAGGCAACTAAGGGCTACACGCCTCCCGTGGCCGATGCCCGGGGCCAGGAGGTCTTCCAGCAGTACTGCATGGCCTGCCACGGGGTCCAGGGCAAGATGCCGCCGGCAGTTATCGGTCCGGAGCTGGGCTTTACCGGCAACCGGGTAAGCCTGGCGGCGGGGATCGTGGACTACACGCCAGAGCACATGAAGGCCTGGATCAAGGACCCTGCCGCTATGAAACCGGGGGTCAATATGCCCGGCTTTCCGCAGCTTTCCGAGGAAGATCTGAACGCTCTGGTGCGGTATCTAGATGGGCTTAAGGTGGAGGGGTTTGACTTTAAGGCGCTTCCTAGGTTCTAAGGAGGTTGGGGGAAATGGCGATTGTAACCAAGCCAAAAGCGGGTTTCTGGGCGGTCCTTTGGGACCTTCTTACCACGGTAGACCACAAGAAGATCGGGCTCATGTACACCGCTACCGCCTTCTTTGCCTTTGCCCTGGCGGGGGTCTTTTCCTTGCTCATCCGCGCGCAGCTGGCGGTGCCCAATGCTACACTTCTCACCGGGGAGCAGTACAACCAGATCCTTACCCTGCATGGGGCGGCCATGCTCTTCTTCTTTATTCTCCAGGCGGGGCTCACCGGCTTCGGCAACTTTGTGCTTCCCCTCATGCTGGGGGCTAGGGATGTGGCCCTGCCCCGGGTGAATGCCTTCAGCTACTGGGCTTTCCTGGGAGCCATTGTGATGGTGCTGATGAGCGCCCTCTTCCCTGGAGGGGCCCCGGACGTGGGCTGGACCTTTTACTATCCCCTCTCTGCCCAGTCGGGTAGTGGGGTGGACTTCTTCACAGCCGCGATTCTTCTTCTGGGCTTCTCCAGCCTCCTGGGGAACGCCAATTTCATCGCCACCATCTACAACCTTAGGGCCCAGGGGATGAGCATGTGGAAGATGCCCATTTACGTTTGGAGCCTCTTCGCCGCGGGTATTCTTAACCTTTTTACCTTGGCAGGGCTTACGGCCTCTGCTTTGACCATCCTTCTAGACCGCAAGCTGGGCCTTAGCTGGTTCAACCCCGAGATTGGGGGCGATCCGGTACTCTTCCAGCAGTTCTTCTGGTTTTACTCCCACCCTGCCGTTTATGTGATGCTTCTTCCCTATCTGGGCGTCCTAGTGGAGGTGGCTTCCACCTTTGCCAAGAAGCCACCCTTTGGCTACAAGGCCATGGTGTGGGCCCAGATGGGGATTGTGGTGGTGGGTACCATCGTCTGGGCCCACCACATGTTTACGGTGGGGGAATCCCTCCTCTTCCAGATTTACTTTGTTATAGCAACCGCTTTGGTCGCTGTGCCCACTGGGGTAAAGCTCTTTAACATTATAGGTACCCTTTGGGGCGGGCATTTGCAAATGAAGACCCCCCTCCTTTGGGTTCTGGGCTTTATCTTTAACTTCCTCCTGGGCGGCATTTCTGGGGTAATGCTGGCCCTTACTCCCTTTGACTATCATGCCCATGACTCCTACTTCGTGGTAGCCCACTTCCACAACGTCTTGATGGCAGGGTCTGGGTTTGGGGCCTTTGCTGGGCTTTACTACTGGTGGCCCAAGATGACGGGCCGCATGTACGATGAGCGCTTGGGCAGGCTCCATTTCTGGCTTTTCTTGGTGGGCTACCTACTGACTTTCCTTCCTCAATATGTCTTGGGCTTCCTGGGCATGCCTCGGCGGTACTACACCTACAATGCGGACATCGCCGGCTGGCCTGAGCTTAACCTCATCTCCACCATCGGGGCCTTCATCCTGGGCTTGGGTGGCCTGGTCTGGATCTACGCCATGTGGAAGAGCCTGCGCTCCGGGGAGAAGGCCCCCGACAACCCCTGGGGCGGGTACACCCTGGAGTGGCTCACCAGCTCCCCGCCCAAGGCCCACAACTTTGACGTGGCCCTGCCCAAGGACTTCCCCTCGGAAAGGCCCCTTTACGACTGGGCCAAGAAGGGGGTGGAGCTGAAGCCGGAAGATCCCAGCCATATCCACCTACCCAACAGCTCCTTCTGGCCCTTCTACTCCGCCGCCACCCTCTTCGCCTTCTTTGTCAGCGTGGCCGCCTTGCCCGTGCCCAACGTCTGGATGTGGCTCTTCCTGGCCCTCTTCGCCTATGGCCTCATCCGCTGGGCCCTGGAGGACGAGTACAGCCACCCGGTGGAGCACCACACCCTTTCCGGCAAGTCCAACGCCTGGATGGGGATGGCCTGGTTCATCGTTTCGGAAGTGGGGCTCTTCGCCATCCTCATCGCCGGCTACTTGTACCTCCGCCTCACGGGCGCGGCCGTGCCTCCGGAGGAGCGGCCGGCCTTGGGGCTTGCCCTCCTTAACACCTTCTTCCTGGTGAGCTCCTCCTTCACCGTGCACTTCGCCCACCACGACCTAAGGCGGGGCCGGTTCAGCCCCTTCCGCTTTGGCCTTTTGGTCACCATTATCCTGGGGGTCCTCTTCTTCCTGGTGCAGTCCTACGAGTTCTACGAGTTCTACCAGCACTCCAGCTGGCAGGAGAAGCTCTGGACCGCCACCTTCTTCACCATTGTGGGCCTCCACGGCCTGCACGTGGTGATCGGGGGCTTTGGCCTCATCCTGGCCTACCTGCAGGCCCTAAGGGGCAAGATCAGCCAGCACCACCACGGCACCCTCGAGGCGGCCAGCATGTACTGGCACCTGGTGGATGCGGTCTGGCTGTTCATCGTGGTCCTCTTCTACGTCTGGTAGGGTTCGGCCCTCTAGCCCCCGCCCCTTGGGCGGGGGCTTTGCTATGTATGGAAGAGGATGCGGCTTCTGGTGGTGGACTTTGACTACTTTTTTCCCGTGCCCCAAGACCCAGCTCTACCCCTGGCGTCCCTTTACTCCTGGGCCCACTTTGAAACCCCCTACTACCTGGGGGAGGCCTGGGAGGAACGGGCCTTGGCCTTTCTCCTAAGGGGGCTGCCTTTGCCCCAAGCCCAGGGCTGGGAAGGGTTTTGGGAACGCTTTACCTTCGCTCCCGATGCCCAGCTTTACTATGCCGACTCCAACGCCTTGGCCTTTCATCCCGAGGTGCGCGAGGGGATACGGGAAGTGGTCCTCTTTGATGCCCATCACGACGCTGGGTATCGCCCCTTGGGGGAGGAGCCCGCCTGCGATGACTGGATGGTCTACTACGCCAAGGAGGGGGCCAGGCTCCGGGTGTTCTACCCTCCTTGGCGCGATCCCTCTTTGGAGCCCGAGCCCAGGGTTCCCCTGGTGCGGGCCAAAGACCCAGGAGGCCCGGCAGAGGGGATGTTTCATCGGGCCTTCCTGTGCCGCAGCGGGGCCTGGGTGCCCCCTTGGGCCGATGAGGCCTTTTTTGCCTTGTTGGAGGAGGCTCCCCTTCCGAAACGGGCTTTGGAGGTCCTGGAACCTAGACCCTTCAACCTCGAGGCCCTGCGGCAGAGGGCAGAGGAGGAGGCCTTTGGGCTTTGGTTCCTAGAGCGGCTAAGGGGGCTTTCCTAGTCCGTGCCCTGGACAAGCCCTTGCCCTTCGCCTATAATCACTAAGGCTGTTGGGCCGTTAGCTCAGCTGGCAGAGCAACCGACTTTTAATCGGTAGGTCGCAGGTTCGAATCCTGCACGGCCCACCAAAGCGGGGCCCCATCGTCTAGCGGTCAGGACGCGGCCCTCTCAAGGCCGAAACGGGGGTTCGATTCCCCCTGGGGTCACCACGGGCGGCTAGCTCAGCTGGTCAGAGCGCTCGCCTTACAAGCGAGAGGTCAGAGGTTCAAATCCTCTGCCGCCCACCACGATGGCCACGCCAGACTTCCCCCCTCGCTGCCGAGGGGGGAAGCCGCTTTGCGGGCTAAAGGGTTCCCGGGGATGCGCTTCCGGGATGGGTCCCTACAGGCCAAGCCCTAAGGTTCCTTGGCCAAGAGGCTTTTCACCGCTTCGGGCAAGGGTTCCTGGGGGAAGAGGGTTTGGAAGCGCTTAGCCAGGTCCTTTAGGAGGGGACGTAGCCCCTCATCCCGCAGGGCCTGGGGAAAGAGGGCCTCCATTTCCTCCAGAAGGGATTTCCGGGCCAGATGGCGGGCCACCAGAAGGGCTTCGCCTTCAAGGGAGGTGGGCCGGCCCCGCTTCAGGCGCTCGGCTTCCTTGCGCACCCAAGGGCTTTCCAGAAGGCGGCGGCAGGTGGGGCAAGGGTGTTGGGTGCTGGGGCTGTGGCAGATGGGGCAGGGTTGCCCTCGGTCTTGTTTTAACAGGGCCAGGGCGGCGCGGGCCACCTTCTGCTGCAGCTCCGGCGGAGCCTTGGCCGCCAGCTCCAGGGCCCGGCGGTTTGCCCAAAGGAGCCTTTCGGGATCTTCCGGAGCCTCTTGGGGGCTAGGCGCCTCCTGTTCCAAGGCGCCCACCACGAAGCGGATCTCCTTCACCGCTCCGGGGAAGCGCTCCTCATAGCGCCGCACGAGGGCCAGGCGGCTATAGGTGAGCTGATGGGCGGTGACGGGGTCGGCCACGCGCACGGTGAGGACACCCCCCTCGAGGGCCAGGGGCTCGCTCAGGCGGGCAAGCTCCTTGCCCACCACCTCCCGCCAGGCGGCCAGCACCAGGCCCCGCTTCAGCTTTTCCTTCCCCCCGGCCTTCTTAAGGGCCTCGGGGATCACCTCCTTAAGGTGCCAGGGCATGGGAAGCCTCCTTGGGGATTATACTTCCCAGGAGGGACCCAAAGAGGGGTTTTTCCGGGGCCCCCACCCTGGCGCCAGGGTGGGGTTTGGGTTAGCCCAGGACCACCCCCCCTTCCACCCAGCATACCGGCACCCCTTGGGGGGCCCAAAGCCCGGCCAGGGCAGCCTGGGGAAGGCTACGGGCGTAGGCCAAAACCGCCTCCCGCTTGCCCTCGTCCAGCTCCTCGCTCCACTCGTCCACCAGGAGGAGGGGGGCTTCCCCGTGGTGTTCGGTAAGAAGCCGGTGCTCGGCCAGGCGCAGGGCCAGGGCGATGGCCTTGGCCTCCCCCCGGCTAGCAAAGCGGTGTACCGGGCGGCCCGAGAGCAGGAAGACCAGGTCGTCCCGGTGGGGGCCCACCAGGGTCTGGCCTTTTAGGAGCTCCTCTTCCCGCCGGGCCTGGAGGGCCTCGAGGAAATCCCCTGGCGCGGTCTCCTCCAAAAGGAGCCCTGCCTCCCCTGGGGCCAGGGTTTGGTGGACGGACCGGAAGATGGGCAGGAAGCGCTTTAGAAAACGCCCCCTAAGGGCCATGATCTCGGTGCCGTAACGGGCAAGCTCCTGGTCCCACACCGCAAGCCCATTGCCCCCCGCCTTTAGGAGGGCATTCCGCTGGCGAAGCGCCTTCTCGTAGGCGGAAAGGAGGGCGGTGTACCGTCGGGAAAAGCGCCCGATAAGGCGGTCCAAGAAGGTGCGCCTCTCCTCCCGGCTTCCCAGGACCACCTCCACGTCCTCAGGCAGGACCAAGACCGAGCCCGGAAGCTCCTGGAGTGCCCGGAGGCTTACGGCCTTTTCGTTTAGGAAGACCACCCTTCCCTCTGGGCCAAGCCTTTGCTCTATGCGGTAGAGGCCCAGCTCCGTTTCCACCTCGGCGAAAAGCCAAGCTTCCTTTTCCCCAAAGCGGATGAGGTCGGCCAAAGGGCTGCGCACCTCTCCCCCTAGGGCCAGGTGGAGGCCCAAAAGCAGGCTGGTCTTGCCCTGGGCGTTTCCCCCCACCAGGGCGAAAAGCCCCTGGGGAGGGTGGAAGGCGGCTAGGGCCAGGTTGCGGAAGTGCCTTTGCCGAAAGGATAGGAGGCGCATCTAAAGCCTAACCCGGCGAAAAAGGAGGGGAAGCAGGAGGAGGACCATCAGCAAGAGCCCAGCCCCTAGGAGGTAGGGGGCTTCGGGGGCGAGCCGGTAAAGCCCTGTACCCAGTATAGGGCCCAGCATCCGCCCCAGGGCCTGGGCGGAACTGTTGAGCCCCGCCACCAGGCCCTGCTCCCCTTCCCCCACGGCCAGGGAGAGGGCGGCGGTGACGCCTGGCCCAGCCAGGGCTACCCCCGCCCCCTGCAGAGCCAGGCCCAAGGCCAAAAGGGGGAAGGTGTGGGCCGCCACCAAAAGGAGAAAGCCCAACACGCCCAGGGGCACCCCGGTGAGGAGAAGGGTCCGGGGTGGCCAGGAGAAGCGCCGCACCAAAAAACCCTGGATAAACACCGCCACCAGCCCATAAAGCACCAGGGCCAGGCCCACGCTCCTGGCAGTTTCCACCCCGGAAAGCCCCAGGCGGTCTTGGAAGTAGAAGGCGATGGTCTGCTCCAGGGCCACGCTGGAGAGGTTCAGGGTAAAGCCCAGGAGAAGGAGAGGGAAGATGTGGCCTTCCCAAGGGGAAAGCCGGTCGGGAGGGATGCTGCCTTGGGGCTGGGACTCGGGGAGCACCACGGCCACAAAGAGGGCGTTCAGGAGGGCAATCCCGGCGGAGAAAAACACCGGGGCCAGGAGGCCGAAAAAGGCCGCAAGCCCCGCTCCCAAGGCGGGCCCCAGGATCACCGCCAGGCCAAAGGCCGCCCCCAGGAGGGCCATGCCCGCGGTGCGGTTTTCCCTGCCGGTGACGTCCGCCACATAGGCCTGGGCGGTGGGGAGGGTGGCGGAGCTGAAGGCCCCTCCCAGAAGCCGGGTTAGGAGAAGGAGGAGGAAGAGGAGGCCGGGGGAGAAGAACCCCTTTTGCCCCAGAAGGGCAACCAGGCCAAAGAGCAGGAAGCTGATGCCAAAGCCCAGGATGCCCAAAAGGAGGATGGGCTTGCGCCCACGCTCGCTAAGCCTTCCCCATAAGGGGGAAAGGAGAAACTGCATGAGGGCATAGCCGGTGGAGAAAAGGCCCACCTGGACCTCACTAAGGCCCAACTCCCGGCCTAGGGGCCCCAGGATGGGAAAGAGGATGGAAAGCCCGAGGATGCTGTTGAAAAGGGTTAGGAAGAGGAGGCCAAGGGGAGACATCCCCCCAAGTTTAGCCGAAACGGCCGGTGATGTAGGCCTCGGTGTAGGGGTGCTTGGGCTTGGTAAACATAAGCTCGGTGGGGCCTTCTTCCACCAAGACCCCCAGGTGCATGAAGAGGGTGCGGTCGGAGATGCGGCTGGCCTGTTGCATGTTGTGGGTAACGATGACCACCGTGTAGTGCTCCTTCAGCTCGAGGATTAGATCCTCTATGGCCTGGGTGGCGATGGGGTCTAGGGCGCTGGTGGGCTCGTCCATGAGGAGCAGCGGGGGTTCCACGGCGATGGCCCGGGCGATGCAAAGCCGCTGTTGCTGGCCACCCGAAAGCCTCAGGCCGCTCTCCTTTTTAAAGCGGTCCTTGACCTCGTTCCACAGGGCGGCCCGCTTTAGGGCCTCCACCACCCGGTCCTCGAGCTCACTCCCCTTCACGCCCATCAGGCGTAGCCCAAAGGCCACGTTCTCAAAAATGGTTTTGGGAAAGGGGTTGGGCTTTTGGAAGACCATGCCGATGTGCCGGCGCACGGCCACCGGGTCCACCTGGGGATCGTAGATGTTGATGCCCTCGTAAAGCACCTCCCCCTCCACCCGTACCCCGGGTATGAGGTCGTTCATGCGGTTCAGGGAGCGCAGGAGGGTGCTTTTGCCACACCCCGAGGGGCCGATGATGGCCGTGACCTGGTTGCGGGGGAAGCGCACGCTGATCCCAAAGAGGGCCTGGGCCTTGCCGTACCAGAGGTTCAGGTGGCGTACATCCACCAAGGCTTCGGCCTCGGGCACGGGGTCGGTGCGCACGGTCTCGTGATCCTTGAGAAAATCCAGGGCGTTCACCACTCCCTCCTAAAGCGGTTCCGGAGATAAAGGGCCAGGAAGTAGAGGACGGAGAGCACCAAGAGCATCACCAGGATACCGGCTGCGGCCACCCGGGCGAACTCGGGAAGGTTCATCCCCACCCAAAGGTAGATCTGCACCGGGATGACCGTGTATTCCGAAAGGGGGCTATTGGGCAGAAAGGGGACGTAGGCGGCAGCCCCCACCAAAAGGAGGGGTGCGGCCTCCCCGATGAGCCGAGCGGCGGAAAGGATGACCCCGGTAACCATCCCGGGAAGGGCGGCGGGCAAGACCACCCGGAAGACCACCTGCCTTCGGGTGGCCCCGAGGGCAAAGGCTGCCAGGCGAAGGGATTCCGGAACGGCCCTCAGGGCTTCCCGGGCGGTGACCACGATCACGGGAATGCCCAAGAGGGCTAGGGTCAGGGCGGCGGGAAGGATGGTGGGGCCAAGCCCCATTCCCCTTACGAAAAGGGCCAGGCCAAGGAGGCCGTACACA